>NZ_LMQR01000001.1:2985856-3141079 GCF_001424645.1 Frigoribacterium sp. Leaf415 | reverse complement strand
CACCAACCAATGGGGCACCCAGATGGGCAAAACCACCATCGGCAGCGACGGCACCTGGGCCTTCACCCGCAACCTCGGCCCCACCAACCCCGGCTACGTGCTCACCTTCACCGCGACGCTCGGCAGCGACGTGCGACAGGAGAAACTGTCGCTGACGTACGAGACGGGCGACCTCGTCGACGTGCAGATCGCCTCGCCGGTCATCCGAGACGGCGGCATCGCCGAAGCCCACCGCACCATCACCTTCCGGGGCACCGCCACGCCCTTCGCCACGGTCGTCGGCAAGAACCAGTGGGGCACGCCCTTCGGCAGCACCACGGCCTCGTCGACGGGGGCCTTCGCGTTCGACCGGTACGTCGGGCCGGTCGGAACGGTCTACCAGCTGACCTTCGAACAGACAGGTCTCGACGGAGCGACGAAGACCACCACCGGAATCGACTTCGTCACCGGACGCTGACACCACCGCACCCACACCCACACCAGGGCCGGCCCCGCTTCACGCGAGGCCGGCCCTGCATCGCACGAGGCCGGCCCACCCCCGACACCACTGACGCCACCACCCACGACCCCGACGTCCGCATCGGACGACACCCCGACGCCGGCCACGCCTGCCGCGCACGTGAGCCAGATGAAAAGGCCTCGTGCCCGCCGCCTTCGTCGTGCTCATGCTGCCGGTGAGGACGATGCGGCGCGCGTCGACTGATCCTGACGCGAGGCAGGAGGCTCCGGGCATGTCATATACAATATGCTTTCGACCGCCCCGTTCGGTCGCTCACCACCGACCGGAAGAAGACATGAAGACCCTCTCCTCGACCATGGCCGTCATCGGCCTCACGAGCCTCGCCCTCGTCGCCGCGAGCCCCGTCACGGCAACGGCGGCCCCGACGACCACCACCCCCTCCCCTCGTGCCTCCGCCCCGTCGTCGACACCGAGCACACCCGTGGTGCACGCCGTCAGCCGGTACTCGCCCGGCACGCTCGTCGTCGAGGGAACCGTGGCCGACGCCCCCGCCGGCACCCTCGTGACCGCGAGCATCGACGGCACCGGCGTCACCGAGCAGCTCGTCGAGAACGGCAGCTTCTGGCTGAGCGTGCCCGACGAGCACGCGGGGCAGGACGTCGAGATCCGGGCGTTCGTCGACGACTCGCCGAGCGCGACGACCACCGTCGACCTCGTCGAGACCGAGGACAACACCGCGTCGGAAGCGTGGCCCCTAGCCCTCGACTCCCCGGTCGCGGGCAGCCTCCTCACCGATCAGACGGCGTCGTTCGTCGGCAGCGGCATCCCCGACTCGCGGATCACGGTCACCCGCGACGCCGGACAGGGCTCGCCGGTCGTCACCCTCTGTGAAGCCCGAGTCGTCTCGTCCGGCGACTGGAGCTGCACGTCGCCGATCCCGCCCGGCGACCACGCAGCCACTGCCACCGAGGTCCCGACCTGGGCGTCGGCGGCGCGTCAGACCGCCGGCACGGCGTTCTCCGTGACCGACGAGGTGACGGCGGTGCCCCGGCCCCTGCTGCCCACCGTCTCGTCCATCACGGTGGACGAACGCGGCGACCTCGTCGTGCGTGCCGTGTCGCACGGCGCGGGCAACGCCCGCATCGTCGTCGGCGACCACAGCTGGGCCGTGCGAGCCGAGCAGGGCCGCTTCGCGTTCACCCTCGACCCCTCGTCGCTCGGGAAGACCGCCACCATCACCGGCATCCACGGGCTCACCGAGAGCCGCCCCCTCGCCGTGGCGTTGACGCCCGTCGAGGCCGCAGCCCCCTCGCCACTCACGCCGCCGACGGTGCACGGCATCTCGCAGGCCGACCCCGCCCGGAGCTTCGTGCTCGAGGCGACGACGGACTACTTCGCCGACGAGTGGGAGGTGCCGAGCGTGACCGCCTACGTCGACGGCGAACTGGCCGGTCGGCCCGTCACGAACGCCGCGGGCGCCGTCTCGCTCTTGCTGGGCGACGCCTACGCCGGCAAGTGGGTCGAGCTCGTCACGACCCGGGGCGACGAACGGTCCGAGGCCGTCGAGTTCTGGCTGGAGCCGACCGAGGGCAACACCGCCCCCGAGACGTTCCCGCTCGACGTGACCTCGATCGCCGAGGGTTCCACCGTGCCGACCGACACCCCGGTCATCACGGGCAAGGGCATCCCCGGGTCGACGATCTCGCTCACGACCGACGTCACCCGCGACGCCGCCCCCCTCCTGGCCGACGTCCTCGGTGACGGCACGTGGACGGTCGAGGTCGACGAGCCCCTCGCCGTCGGCGCCCAGACCATGACCGTCACCGAGACCCCGTACTGGTCCACCGTCGCCCCGATCACCTCGACCCGCTCCTTCACCGTCTCCGACGACGAAGGCGGCGACGAGGGCGACACCACGCAGCCCCTCACCGTCACCAGCCACACCGACGGCGACCGCTACTCCACCGGCATCGCGACGTTCGCCGGCCGCGGCACGCCCGACGCCCGCCTGACCGCCGCCAACCAGTGGGGCACGCCCATGGGTTCGACCCGCGTGGACGAGGACGGCTATCGCGACGTTCGCCGGCCGCGGCACGCCCGACGCCCGCCTGACCGCCGCCAACCAGTGGGGCACGCCCATGGGTTCGACCCGCGTGGACGAGGACGGCGACTGGAGCTTCAGCCGCAACCTCGGCCCGACCAGCGCCGGCTACGACATCACCTTCACGATGACGCCCACCACCGGTGCACCCACCCAGCTGACCCTGCACCTCGACTACCAGGCACCCACCCAGCCGCTCGCCATCACCAGCCAYGTCGACGGCCAGACCTACCACGAAGGCATCGCCCGCTTCACCGGCACAGGCACCGTCGGCGCCCAACTCGTCTCCACCAACCAATGGGGCACCCAGATGGGCAAAACCACCATCGGCAGCGACGGCACCTGGGCCTTCACCCGCAACCTCGGCCCCACCAACCCCGGCTACGTACCCAGCCGCTCGCCATCACCAGCCATGTCGACGGCCAGACCTACCACGAAGGCATCGCCCGCTTCACCGGCACAGGCACCGTCGGCGCCCAACTCGTCTCCACCAACCAATGGGGCACCCAGATGGGCAAAACCACCATCGGCAGCGACGGCACCTGGGCCTTCACCCGCAACCTCGGCCCCACCAACCCCGGCTACGTACTCACCTTCACCGCCACCCACGGCACCGACATCCAGAAGGAGACCCTGACCCTGACACACCACAAGGGCGACCTCGTCGACGTCACGATCTCCTCACCCGTCATCCGCGACGGCGGCATCACCGAAGCACACCGCACCCTCACCTTCCGCGGCACCGCCACCCCCCACGCCACCATCACCGGCAAGAACCAATGGGGCACCCCCTTCGGCACCACCACCGCCACCGCGACCGGAGCATTCGCCTTCGACCGCTACATCGGCCCCGCCGGCACCACCTACCAACTCACCTTCGAACAAACAGCCCCCGACGGCACCACGAAAACCACCACCGGAATCGACTTCGTGACAGGACACTGACACCACCACCCACCACCCACCACCCACCAGGGCCGGCCCCGCACCCGCGAGGCCGGCCCTGCCTCGCGCGGGGTGACCCGACACCGACATCACTCCTCCTCGAGACCGACGACAACGTCGGCCCCCCTCCGTAGGCTGAGCGGGTGAGCACCCTCGACGACCACTACGACCTCCGCACCTTCGCAGCCGCGCTCGATCCCGAGGCGAGCGACGACTCACCCCGGGCCGATGCGTCGACCGCCGCCTGGGTCGACGCCGAGTCGATGGGCTTCCACGAAGCAGCCGGCGACGACGCCGCCCTCGGCCGTGCCGCGCGTCGTCTCGTCGCCGACGGGCGCCGCCTCACGGGCGTCTACGGCCGCGAGGCCAACCCCGGCTCGCTCGACGCCGAGGGTCGCCCCGTCGCCACCTTCGCCTCGTTCGACAAGACCCTGCACGTCGGCGGCGGTCGCCTGATCGACGCCGACCTGGTCGCCGCCGTCACCGTGCAACCGACCCACCGTCGCAAGGGCATCCTGCGTCGCCTGATCACCGACGACCTCGCCCGCGCCAAGGCGGCCGGCACCCCGGTCGCCGCCCTCACCGCGAGCGAGGCGTCGATCTACCGCCGCTTCGGCTTCGGCGTGGGCGTCCGCGAGCGCACGATCGAGGTCGACGTCCGTCGTGCGGGGGGCCTGCTCAGCGAGCCCGAGGGCAGCACCGAGCTCGTCACCACGGCCTCGCTCGCCGAGGTCGCCCCCGAGGTCTTCGCCCGGTTCCACGTCCGCAGCCCCGGCTCGATCGACCGCCACGAGGGTGCCTGGAACCACGCGCTCGGTCGCGAGCGCGCCGACGGCACGCCCGACCCGGCCGTTCGGGCCGCAGTGCACCGCGACGCCACCGGCACCGTCGACGGCTACGTGACCTACCGGGTGGAGTCGGTCGGCGGTGGCCCGGGTGCAACCGGCACGCAGACCCTCGTCGTCGTCGACCTGGTGGCCGCCACCGACGACGCCTACCTCGGCCTCTGGCAGCTGCTGCTCGCGGTCGACCTGGTCCAGGCCGTCCGGTACTCGAACGCCCCGCAACACGACCCCCTGCCCCACGCGCTCGTCGACGGTCGCGCCCTGACCATCAGCCACGACGAGGACCACGTCTGGTTCCGCATCCTCGACCCGGTCGCCGCCCTCCAGGCACGCCCGTGGGCCGCCGACGGCGTCGTCACCATCGCCATCGGCGACGCGCTGGGCCACGCGGCCGGCACGTACCGGGTCACGAGCGAGGCAGGCGAGGCCACGGTGAAGAAGGCCGCCGTGCGCCGGGCCGACCTCGAGCTCGACGTCGCCACGCTCGGTTCGCTCTGGCTCGGCGGCTTCGACCCGGTCACGCTGGCCGCGGCCGGCCTGGTGCGCGAGCGACGCAAGGGCGCCGTCCAGAAGTTCCGCGCGATGCTGCTGCCCGATCGACCCCTGCACGGCATCACGTACTTCTAGGCCCGGCATCGGCCACGGGGCCGAGACGCAGGAGGCGCGGGTCACCCGACCCGCGCCTCCTGCGCCCCTGTGCCTTGCGCACCCGGTCGTGACATCTCGGCAGCCGGGCTAGGCCCGGGGCAGCCCGTTCGCGCGGGCGACCTCGCCGTACCAGCGGGCACTCGGCTTGGGAGTGCGCTCGAAGGTCTCGCGGTCCCAGCCGATCAGGCCGAACGTGGGGCGGAACCCGCTGGCCCACTCGTAGTTGTCGAGGGCGCTCCAGTGCTGGTAGCCGAGCACCTCGATGCCCTCGTCGATCGTGTCGTGGATGTGCTCGAGCGCCCCCTGCGTGTAGGCGATGCGACGGGTGTCGTCGGCGGTCGCGATGCCGTTCTCGGTGACCATGACGGGCACGTGGCCCGACAGCTCCCACGCGCTGCGGATGCCCTCGGCGGCGGCCGGCGGGTAGAACTCCCACCCGGTCAGCGTCGTCTCGAGCCCCTCGGCGACCGGACGCGGCCCCTCGGGCCCGACGAACGTCTGCGTGTAGGCCTGCACCCCGACGAAGTCGTCGCCGGCCGCCATCTCGCTGTACCAGTCGTCACGGACGTAGCCGTACTCGCGGGTCTTCTCGGCGGCACCGGGCTCGTCGACGGCCTTGAACGCCTGGGTCGCGACGGTCCAGCCCGACTTGATCTGGGGCAGCTGCGAGAGCACCTCGCGGCTGCGCTTGTGGGAGGCGAGCAGGGCGTCCGCGACCTCGAGGTCGGGGTTCGGCAGGCCGTAGGCGACGAGGTTCGAGGCGTCCTCTCCCCCGGCCAGCATGGCGGCGATGTTCGGCTCGTTGATCGTGCAGACGTAGTTCACGCCCTCGGCGACGACCGGCAACGCGAGCTCGGTGTAGCGCGCGAACAGGTCGGCGGCGTCGGGCGCGCGCCAGAAGCCGTCGCGCTCGAACCAGCGCGGCACGGTGAAGTGCATCAGCGTGACGATGGGCTCGATGCCGAACTCGTGGCAGGTCTCGACCATGCGGCGGTAGTGCGCGACCTGGGCCTTGCTGACCATGCCGCGCTCGGGCTCGATGCGGGCCCACTCGATGCTGAAGCGGTAGCTGTTCAGGCCGAGCTCGGCGAGCAGCCGGATGTCGTCGCGGAACCTGTTGTAGCTGTCGGCCGCGTCACCGCTCGGCTCGACGATCGTCGTGCCGGGGGCGTTCTCGTGCACCCACCAGTTGCTGTTGACGTTGTTGCCCTCGATCTGGTGGGCGGCGGTGGCGGCTCCCCACAGGAAGCCGTCGGGGAAGGTCAGCACAGGGTGGTTCCTTTCGGGTGGAGCGAGAGGGGAGGTCAGGAGGCGCGGTGCGAGCGGCGCGGGTTGGGCACCGCGTCGAGCAGCTTCACCGTGTACGGGTCGGTCGGCCGCTGCAGCACCTCGGCGGTGTGCCCCCGCTCGACCACGGCTCCCTGGTTGAGCACCATGATGTCGTCGGTGATCAGCCGGGCACTGAGCAGGTCGTGGGTGATGTAGAGCATCGAGACGCCCCACTGCTCGCGGAGGTCCTCGAGCAGGGCGAGCACGCCGGCCCGCAACGAGACGTCGAGCATCGAGACCGGCTCGTCGGCGATGATCACCTGCGGGTCGCTCGCGAGCGCCCGGGCGATCACGACGCGTTGCCGCTGTCCGCCCGACAGCTGGTGCGGCAGCTTCGCCGCGAACTGCTCGACCGGCGTCAGACCGACCGTCTCGAGCAGCTCGAGCATCCGGCGCCGCGCCTCCTGACCGGTCAGGCCGGTGTAGTTCACGACGGGGCGCGTGAGCGTGTACTCGACCGTGTGCAGCGGGTTGAGCGCGGCGTAGGGGTCCTGGAAGACCATCTGCACGTCGCTGCGGAAGCTGCGGAGCGCGCGTCCCCGGAGCTTCGTCACGTCGGTGTCGCCGAACGTGACGCTGCCGCTGGTCGGCTTCTCGACGCCGGTGACGAGCTTGGCGATCGTGCTCTTGCCCGAGCCGCTCTGCCCGACGAGGGCGAGCGACTGTCCCGGTTCGAGCGTGAACGACACGTCGCGGACGGCTCGCACGGGGTCGTCCCCCCGACGAGGAGGCGCGTAGGTCTTGCTCACGCCGCTCACGGTGATCGCGTGCTGCGCCGTGCGCTGGCCGCGCGTGGCGACGGTCGGCACTGAGGTCGTGGTGTCGACGCGGCGGTCGCCCCGGGCCCGGCGGACCGAGCGGTCCTCGAAGCCGGGCAGCGAGACGACCTCGGCCCGCGGGTCGGCGTAGTGCGACAGCAACATGCGCGTGTAGTCGTCCTGCGGGTCGGCGAGCACGTCGGCCGAGCGGCCGTCCTCGACGATGCGGCCCTCGTGCATCACGAGCACGCGCTGCGCCGACTCGAGCACGATGCCGAGGTCGTGGCTGATCAGCACGGCCGTGAAGCCCTCGCTCTGCTGCAGCGAGATGATCGTGTCCATCACGGCGTGCTGCACGAGCACGTCGAGCGCGGTGGTCGGCTCGTCGAAGACCATCAGCTGCGGCTCGAGCGACAGGGCGAGGGCGATCGAGACGCGCTGGCGCATGCCGCCGGACAGCTCGCCGGGGAACCGCGCGAGGACGCCCGGGTCGAGCTCGACCTTGGCGACCAGCTCGGCGGCGCGGGCGTGCCAGCGGTCGCGTGGCACGTGGCCGTGGGCCTTGAACACGTCGACGAAGTGGTTGCGGATCGTGCGCACCGGGTTGAGCGCGTTCATGCCCGACTGCAGCACCATCGCGAAGCCACCCTGGCGCTGCTGACGCAGGGCCTCGGTGTCGAGGTGGCGGACGTCGGCGCCGTCGAACCAGATGCTGCCGCCGTTGGTGCGCGCCGGTGGCTTCTGCAGCCGGGTCAGCGCGTAGCCGAGCGTCGACTTGCCCGAGCCGGACTCTCCGACCAGGCCGACGAACTCGCCCCGCTTCAGCTGGAACGACACGTGGTCGACGGCCTGCACCGGCTCGGCGCCGGCGCTCTCGTAGACGACGCTGAGGTCGCGGACGTCGAGCAACACGTCGTCCGAGGACGAGGAGGCGCGGTCTGCGGTGGTGAGGTCCGTGGCGGTCATGCGCGCGCCTCCTTCTTGGTTCGCTTGGCTCCGCCTTCGCGGAGGCGGGGGTTGCCGACGGCGTCGACGCCGAAGTTGATCAAGGTCAGGCTCATCGCCAGCAGGGCGATGCAGAGGCCGGGCGCGAAGAGCAGGATCCACTGGCCGGTGAGCAGGGCGTTCGAGTTCTGCGCCCAGTAGAGGATCGTGCCCCAGCTGACGATCGACGAGTCGCCGAGCCCCAGGAACTCGAGGCCGGCCTCGGCGAGGATCGCACTGGTCGCGGCACCGAAGAACGAGCCGGTGATCAGCGAGGTCATGTTGGGCAGGATCTCGCGGAACACGATGCGTCCGGCGCTCTCGCCCGAGAACCGTGCCGCCGTGACGAAGTCGCGCGATCGCAGCGACTGCGTCTGGCTGCGCAGCACGCGCGCTCCCCAGGCCCAGCCGGTGATGACGATCACCGCGAGGATCACGGTGATGCCGCCGTTCTGCAGGTAGGCCGCGATGACGATCATCAGGGGCAAACCGGGGATAACGAGGAAGAGGTTCACGATGAAGCCGACGACGTCGCCGCCGAAGCCCTTCATGTAGCCCCAGCTCAGCCCGATCGCGACGGCGACCAGCGTCGACAGCACGCCGGCCACGACGCCGACGAAGACGCTGATGCGGGCGCCGTAGATCAGCTGGCTCAGGACGTCCTCACCGGCGGCCGTGGTGCCCATCCAGTGGGCCCAGCTGGCGTCGGCGTTGCGCTCGAAGCCGTTCTCGCTGCCGCCGTAGGGGGCGAGCAGCGGGGCGAAGATCGCGACGAGCACGAAGAGGCCGAAGATGACCACGCCGATCTTCGCCTTGGGGTTCGACCAGATGGTCGCGGCCATGCGGCCGATGGTGAGCCAGCGACTGGGCGCCTTCTGCTCGGCGGGGCCGGTGGGAGGCGCGCCCTCGGGCAGGTGGACGGACACGGTGGAGGTCATCGGCGGGTCCTTGGGTCGAGCACGCCGTACAAGATGTCGACGAGGAAGTTGGCGACGAGCACGCTGACCGTGATCATCAGGAAGAGGGCCTGCATCAGCGGGTAGTCCTGGCCGATGACGGCGTTGAACAGCAGGTAGCCGATGCCGGGGTAGCCGAACACCTGCTCGACGAGGATCGAGCCGCCGACCACGCCGCCCAGGGCGAGGCCGAAGCCGGTCAGGTTCGGCAGGATCGCGTTGCGGGCGGCGTAGCGCACGGCGACCGTGCGACCCTTCAGGCCGTTGGCCTCGGCGAAGGTGACGTAGTCGTCACCCAGCGTCGAGATCATGGCGTTGCGCATGCCGAGGATCCAGCCGCCGAGGCTCGTCAGCAGGATCGTGATGGCCGGGAGCACCGCGTGCTGCAGCGCGTCGCCGACGAAGGCCGGCGTGAACCCGGGCGTCGTCGTGGCGCCATAGGCCCCCGTGGTGGGGAACCAGTGCAGCACGTAGCCCAGGAAGAACAGCAGCAACAGGGCCGTCCAGAAGTACGGGAACGTGCTCATGAAGCTGCCCGACAGGGTGGGCAGCGAGTCGAGCCAGGTGCCGCGCTTCCACGCCGCGGCGACGCCGATCAGGGTGCCGAGCACGAAGGCGATGATCGTGCAGACCCCGACGAGGATCAGCGTGAACGGCAGGGCCTGGCCGACCAGGTGGCCGACCGTCTCGGGGAAGAACGTGTAGCTCGTGCCGAAGTCGAGACGCACGACCTGGCCGAGGTAGGCGACGTACTGCTGCAGCACGTTGCCGTCCGGCACGCCGAGCTGGGCCTCGATGGCGGCACGGGTCGCCGCGCTGACCGGACCGTTCAGCGACAACTTCGCGATCGCGGCGTCGGTCGGGCTGCCGGGCATCAACCGCGGCAGGATGAAGTTCAGGGTGACCGCGGCCCACAGGGTGAGCACGAACAGGCCGAGTTTCTGGGCTGCGTACTTCACTGGTCGCCCTCTTTCTGGTCGACGCGCTTGAGCTTCGTGAAGATCAGCAGCGGTGCCTGGTCGTAGTTCTGCGGTGCCATGTACGGGTTCTCGGCGGTGGGCCAGCCGGTGAACTTCGAGTCGTTGAACAGACCCCAGAGCCCGCCGTAGTAGAGGCCGATCACGGGCAGCTGGTCGTAGACGACGTTCTGCAGCTGGTAGCTGTACTGCTTCTGCTGCTCGGGATCGGTCGTGGCCTTCCACTCGTCGAGCAACCGGTCGACCGCGGGGTCGCTGAAGCGCTCGTAGTTGGCCGCCGTGGTCTCGCCGACCGGGGTCGCGAACTGGCTGTTGAGCAGGTTGTTGTAGGCCTGGTAGACGTTCCCGTTGCCCATGCCGCCCATCGCCATGTCGAACTCGCCGTTCGCGATGGCCGACTGGTAGCCGGCCGGCTGGGGAGCCTGGATCTGCACGTCGATGCCGATCGCGCCCAACTGGCTCCGCACCTCCTGCACGGCCCGCAGCCAGTCGGTGTAGCCGTTGGCGGTGAGGATCGTGATCTTCAGCTGCTTGCCGTCGGGGCCGACCAGCTCGTCGCCCTGCTTCGTGTAGCCCGACTCGGCGAAGGCCGCGAGGGCGCCGTCGACGTCCTGCTCGAGGATGCCGGCGTTCGGGATCGACGGGTCGAGGTCGTCCTGCTGGTTGGGCAGGATGAGCCCGGTCTGACCGGCCGGCTCGAGGTACCCCTCGGTGGCGGACTCGGCGATGGGCCCGCGGTCGAGCGCCAGCGCGATGCCGCGCCGCACGTTCACGTCGTCGAACGGCGCCTTGGTGAGGTTCGGCACGAGACCGATCACGCCGCCCGGCGGGAACCAGAAGTGGTTGTCGGGGCTGGCAGCACCCCAGGTGCCCTCGACGTCGCTGATGAACGAGTACGACCAGTCGTAACCGCGCGTGACGGTGTCGAGCTGGTTGTTCGTCGCGGGCAGGATCAGGTGCCCGATCTCGATCTTGTCGGCCTGCCAGTAGGTCTCGTTCTTGTCCATCGAGTACTGCTGCGGCGAGTAGTTGCCGAGCGTGAACGGTCCGGTGCCGACCGGGTCGGGGTTGCGGAAGGTCGTGGGGTCGTCGACGTCCTTCCACAGGTGCTCGGGCACGATCGTCGTCTGGCCGATGATCTCCATCGCGGGCACGTCGTCGGTCTGCAGGTGGAAGACGACGTGGCCGCCCTCGGTCTCGATCGTGTCGATGTGCTGCCAGGCGCCCTTGAGGTCGAGCGTCGGGTTCGCCTTGATCAGGTCGAACGTGTAGACCACGTCGGCCGGGGTCATCGGCGTGCCGTCGGACCACTCGACGCCGTCGCGGATCGTCATGTCGATCGTGCGCGCGTCGGGCAGGACGGTCTCGCTCGCGAGCCAGGGCGTGATCTCGCCGTCGAGCGGGTTGATCTCGAGCAGGGGCTCGTAGATCCAGGTCGAGGCGGTGCGCTTGTTCGTGAGGAACGGGTTGAAGTTGCGCTCGAACTGCGGATTGCCCTTGTCGGCGTTGATCAGCATCGTGTCGGCCCCGATGCTGGGGTCGGGCTGGCTTCGGATCTGGATGCTGCAGCCGGTGGCCACGAGCACGGCGGCCGTGGCCGCTGCCAGGGCCGCGAGCGTGCGGAAGCGTCGGCGCGGGTGTCGCCGAGGGGGTGTCGCGTGCGTCATCGCCACGTTCTCTCATTCGTCGTCGAGGTGAGCTGCGCCCACTGTAAGCGCATACATCGCGTGGGCGCAAGCGGTCGGGCTCGGCGAGATGGCACGACGTGCCGCTCACGTCCTGACATGAGCGGCACGTCGTGACGTCTCGGGGTCGCGAACCCCGAGGGACGAGGAGGCGCGAGGTCGTTCGACGCCGAGCCAACCGTCAGGGGACGCCCGGGCCCGCACGCCAGAATCGGCGTCGGGTGCCGGTCGCGGCGCCCCGGCCGACCGGAGGGACCCGCATGGCCAGCACGACGCAGCTGCGAGCGCTCCGCGCCTCGCTGCCCGTGGTCGCCGAGCGGGCGCACGACATCGCCGACGACTTCTACCGCCGCCTGTTCGCCACCCGGCCCGACCTGCTGCGCGACCAGTTCAACCGGGGCGAGCTCGCGCAGGGGCGGCAGCAGCGCGAGCTCGCCCGCACGATCGTGGCGCTCGCGCAGGCCGTCCTCGACGCGGCCCCGGGGTCGACGCGAGGCGAGGGCGCCGACCGGCACCGCGCCTCCTCGGGGGGCCGAACGTCGGACGGGGACGCCGCCCGCCAAGCCGGGGCGCCGACCCTCGCGCCGGCGACACCCGGCGAGATCGTCTCGCGACTCGCCCAGCGGCACGCGGCGCTCGGCGTCACCCGCGACGAGTACGACCTGTTCGAGCGGCACCTCGGCGAGGCGTTCGCGGACGCCCTCGGCCCGGACTTCACGGCCGAGATCGCCGACGCCTGGGCGGCCGTCTACCGTCAGGCCCGCGACGAGATGGTGGCGACGGTCGAGGCGATCTACCGGCAGGCCGACCTCGAGCCGGGCGAGGAGTGGCGCGAGGCCCTCGTCACCGAACTCCGCGTCGAGGCCGAAGACGTGGTCGCGCTCACCCTGGTCTCGGCCGACAGCGAGGCCCTGCCCCGGTACCGCGCCGGCCAGTTCGCGTCGGTGCAGGTGCGGCTGGCCGACGGGGCCCGGCAGATCCGGCAGTACAGCCTGCGCGGCGGGCACGACGAGCAGTGGCGCATCAGCGCACGGTTGCTGCTCGGCGAACCGCCCGCGCCCGACGGCGAGGTGTCGTCGCACCTGATGCGCGAGCTGCGGGTGGGCGACGTGGTGAGCGTCTCGCCCCCGATCGGATCGCTGACGATCGACGACCTCGACGACGCCCCGCTCCTGTTCGTCTCGGCGGGCATCGGCTGCACGCCCGTGCTCGGCATGCTCGACCACCTGGCCCGCACCGAGCTCGACCGCGTCGTGACGGTGCTGCACTTCGAGCGCACGCCCGAGCGGCACGCGCACCGCGTCGAACTCGAGGCGCTGGTCGCGTCGATGCCGAACGCGACGCTGCGGGTCAGCTACACGCAGGGGTCGCTGTCGGCGCTCAGCGCTCTGGCCGAGGCGTCGATCGACGGGCCGGGCGTCTACCTCGACCCGATCGACCTGGCCCGGGTCGACCTGACCGCGTCGCACCGGGTGTTCCTGTGCGGACCGGTGCCGTTCATGGCGATCGCCCGGGCGGCCCTGATCGGCCACGGGGTCGACGCCGACCGCGTGCACTACTTCGTCTTCGGGCCGGACGACGGCAGCGTCACCGGCGCCGACACCGGGCAGGGCGGGCTCGGGTAGGGCGGGCTGGCATGGGGCGACCCTCAGAGCGCGGGGCAGCTCTCGCGCAGCAGCACCTCGACCGGCAGGGTGACCCGCTGCGGCGGCGCCCCCGGGTCGGTCAGTCGTCGCACGACCGTGCGGACGGCGATGCGGCCGAGCTCGCCCATCGGTTGGCGCACCGTGGTGAGCCGGGGCCGGGAGAAACGGCCGGCGTCGATGCCGTCGAAGCCCGTCACGAGCACCCGGCCGGGCACGTCGACGCCCTGCTCGCCGAACACGTCGAGGACGCCGAGCGCCGACTGGTCGTTCGCGCAGAGGACGGCCCGGGGCAGGTCGCCGGCCTCGAGCAGGGCCGCCGCGGCACGACGACCGCCGGCGCGGGAGAACTCGCCCGGCTCGACCCGGACCGTGACGCGCGCCCCGGCGGCGCGGTGCGCCTCGACGGCCCGGTCGAAACCGGCGTGACGGTCGAGTTCGTCGGGCGAGTCGGACGGTCCGGCGACGTAGGCGACGTCGCGCACCCCTCGCGTTCCCAGTACGAAGTCGGTCAGCGCGTGCATGCCGGCGACGTTGTCGACGCCGACGTGGTCGAGGTCGTCACCCGGTCTCGAGTCGGCGAGCACGACGACGGGGATGCGTCGTGAGACGTGCGCGAGCAGGTCGCCCGGGACCGTCTGGGCCAGCACCGCGAGCCCGTCGACCCGGCCCGCGATGTCGTTGACCATCACCTCGCGGCTCGACCCCCGGCCGGCCGCGACCATGAGGGCGAATCCGCGTCGCCAGGCCTCGACCTCGGCGCCGCGCAGCACCTCGTCGAAGTAGAGGTTGGCCGGGTTCGACCCGTGGTCGGGCGCAGGAGGCGCGGTGGGGGTCGGCACACCGCGGCCCGGGTCGACGACGGCCGACGCCTCCACCCGCTCGCGGTCGTCGATCAGCGGGATGCGCGACGCGTCCGACACCCGGGCCCAGTCGGGTTCGGGGCCGTCGATGCCGTCGTGGCCCGGCAGGAAGAGGCCGAGCACGCCCGTGCGTCGCCCGGCGAGGCCGCGGGCCGCGCCGCTCGGCACGTAGCCGAGGGCACGCACCGACTCGAGCACCCGGCTGCGGGTCTCGGGGCGCACGTCGTCGGGACGGCGCAGCACCCTCGACACCGTCGCGATCGACACGTCGGCGTGGGCGGCCACGTCGTACACGGTCGGGGCCTTGGTCACGAGAGGTCCTCCAGGCGGGCGGCGGCGGGTCGCGGACCATCCTAGGTCGGTCGGTGACCGAGGCCGGGCCGCACCTCCCGTGCCGGACGGACGACGGACCGGGCCCGACCGACGAGCGGGCCGGGCCGCTACCGGCCGTCGTCGACGAGGCGACGGCGTCCGACGGCGACGCCGACCACGCCGAACACGACGATCAAGAGCGCGGCGAGAGCGACCGGCCTCGGCTCGGAGCCCGTCCAGGCGAGAGCGGCCGAGGAGGCGCGGGCCGGGTCCGCGGCGAGCGGGCGTCCCGAGGTGCCCGCCTCGGACACGGTCCCGCCCGCCAGGGCGTCCGGGGCGGGGACCGCGGACCCCGGACCGACCGGCGGAGCCCCGGGCCCGGCCGGGACGCCGCTCTCGCCCCCCGGCACGGGAGCGGGGAGCGGGTCGACGGCGAAGAGGACGACGGGACCGGTGGCCGAGACGACGTCGTCCACCGTCCAGGTGACGGCCGAGACCTGCCAGTCCCCCTCGGCGAGGTCGGTGAACGTCGCGCGGAACGTGCCGTCCTGCTCGGCGCGGACCGTCATGGACTCGGCGGCGACACCGGCAGCAACCCGGGCAGGCGCCGGGACGTCCGCTGCGGGCTCGACGGTGACGGCGACGCGGGCGGAGTCGATCGAGGTGCCCGCGACGGCCACGGCCTGCCCCGAGGGCAGACGCGCGCCGACGGCGGGTGAGGTGATGACCGGGCCGGCCAGCGCCTCCTGCACCTCGACGTCGACGACCGCGCTCGAACCCGACGACCCGACCACGGCGAACGACAGGGGACCCGGCGCGGTGCCGGGCGAGAGCCGGACGGGCAATTGGACCCGCCCACGCTCGTCGGCGACGGTCGACGTCGACTCGTCGAACGCGTCGCCCTCGGCCCGGACCGTCTCGCCGGGCACGAAGCCGGTGCCGCGCAGGGTGGCCGCCGCGCCCGCTCGCAGCGTGCCGTCGGGGGCGACGACGACCGGGCCCCGCCCGAGATCCTCGGTCACGGCGACGAAGGCGTCGACCATGCCGGCGCCGAAGTACTCGGCCGGGGTCTCGCCACCGGCCTGACGGGCGAGCAGGTCACGCAGCTCGGCCGGGGTCGCGTCCGGGTGCACGCTCGCCAGCAGGGCTGCGACCCCGGCCACGTGCGGAGCCGCCATGGAGGTCCCGCTGAGGGCGGCGAACCCGCCACCGGGGACCGTGCTGAGCACGGCGGACCCGGGGGCCGTCAGGTCGACGACGCCGGCCCCGTAGTTCGAGAACCGGGACTTCTCGATCGAGCCCCCGGTGCCCTGCTGGGCAGACGAGACGGTGACGACGCCGTCGACCTCGGCGGGCAGCTGCGCGCACCCCGACGAGACGTCGCGACCCGGCTGCGGGGTCGTGTCGTTCGGGCTGAGCGAGTCGGTCGTCTTGTGGGCGAGATCGACGGCGACGGCACCGGTCGCGGCGTTGCCTGCGGCCGCCACGTCGAGGACGCCCTCGTGCTGGGACCAGGCGACGGCCCGCGCGACCGCCTCGAGGGCCGGGGCCTGGTCGGAGTCGGCCGAGCACCAAGCGGCCCACGGGTCGACGAAGAAGCTGGCGTTCGTCACGTCCATCTGCTGCTGCGCCGCCCACATGTAGCCGCAGACCGCGTACTCGGGGTAGATGAAGCCGTCCGCGTCGACGACCTTGACGCTGGCCAGCCGCACGCCCGGGGCGACGCCGACGATGCCCCGGCCGTCGTCGGCCGCGGCGATGATGCCGGCCACGTGGGTGCCGTGCTCGCGGGTGCTCGTCGCGGCGTCGGGAGACGGCGCCCAGGCAGCAGGGGCGGTGTCGGCGACGCCGTCCACGCTGCAGCCCACCGAGGCGGCCGGGTCGACCTGGGAGGCGAGGTCGGGGTGCGTCGCGTCGATCCCGCTGTCGAGCACGCCGACCAACACGTCGGGACTGCCGGGCTGCACCGCTCGCGCCTCGGCGGCGTGCACGGCCTGGTCGTTCCACCCTCGTTCTTCGGCGGGGTCGGCGACGTCGGCGGCCTGCGTCGTCGCGCGCGCCGTCGCCGTGGTCGCGTCGACCGCCTGCTCGACCAGGCCGGTCGACTGGACGCCGCCCGTGTCGGCCGCGGACGTCGTGCGGACGGCGGCCGTGCGGGTCGGCCCGGCGGACTCGACGGCCGAGGAGGCGCGGACCTTCTCGGCGAAGTCGGTGACGGTCGACCGGGCGGTCACCACCCCGATCTCGGCCCAGGTCTCGAGGACGGTGCCGCCCGCGGCGATCACGGCGGCCGAGGCCGCCTCGGTCGTGACGGCGCCGGGCTCGGCGTTGACGACGTAGTTCATGGCGCCGGTGACGGCCGAGGGCGAGGGCGAGGGCGAGGCGGTCGACGCCGCGGCGTCCGGGGTGCCGGTCGAGACCGGCGCCGACGGTTCGAGGGTGGGCTCCGCCGGGGTGGCCGTGGCCGAGGCAGGGTCCGCGGCGCCGGCGGCGTCGGCGGCGAAGGCGGTGACCGGTGCGAGCACGAGGGCTGCCGCGAGCGCCGCGCCCACCAGCACACCGGTCGACCGGCGGGCGGAAGGGCGTCGGCGGGTGCTGGTCACCAGGCCACGATAGGCGGCGTCGAGTCACGACAGGGTCACGATCGTGCCGAGCGACGGACGCGATCGCGGGCACGCCGGCCCGTGCCCGACCGGGTGTCACGGAGCCGGATCGCCTCCCGTCTCGAAGACGAGCTCGCGCAACACGGGGGCGAGCTTCTCGTCGAACGCCCCGGTGAAGTGGGTGAAGTCCCGCTTCACCGGCACCCCGTCGACGAACGCCGGGCAGAGCCCGTCGACGCAGAGGAAACGCGACGTGTCGACGACGGAGCCGCCCAGGGCCTCCATCGTCTTCTGCGTCTCGACGAGGTTGGCGGCGTGATCCGACGACACGGACGAGATGCAGTCGACGGGCGAACCACCCGGGCGGTAGCAGTCGTCGAGCGACCGGTGGGCCGGCGGGGGCGTGACGAACACGGTGCTCGTCGCGGCGCCGCCGAGCGACTCGAGCTGGCGCTGCAGCGCCTCGGCGTACTCGCGCGGGGTGACGGGTGCGCCGGTGTCGGCGTGTTCGAAGGGGACGAAGGAGTTCGTGACGACGAGCACGTCGGGCACCTCCTCGACGATCGTCCGGACGGCGTCGACCTGATGGGTGGAGCAGTTCTCGGGGTCGGCCTTCTGGGTGACGGCGAGATCGACGAAGGGGCAGCCGAACATGGGCAGCGCGACCAGACGCCACCCGCTGTCGTCCGATTCGACCACGTCGACCAGGGCGTCGAGCTCGGCCGCCGCCGTCGAGTCCCCCACGAGGACGACCGTCTTGTCACCGGTGCCGAAGGTGCACTCGGCGCGCGGCAGGGGCAGATCGACGCGCCCGCAGTCGTTGTGCGCGCCGAACGGCATGGTGTCGCCCGGGTCGGGGGTGAGCGACGGCCACGAGGTCGCCGCGAGTGCGGACCGGACCGACTCGACCATCGCCCCCTCGGCCGCGCCGACCGGAGCGGCACCGCCGCCTGACGCCCCGGCCTCGACGGAGGCCCCGAGGTCCGTGCCACCGGCGACGGGCGGGAGCACGGGCGGCACCGCCACGGGCCGGACCGAGACCACGGCGGCCACCACCATGACGACGGCCAGCATGCCGAGGCCCCCGATGGCGGCTCGACCCGCGGACGGCGCCTGATCGTCGGCCCAGCGACGCCACAGCCGACGACGACCCTCGCCCCGTCGCGGGGCGAGCAGGGGCGACGAGATGAAGGGCTTCTCGACGAGGTGATGACCCACCACGGCGAAGCCGAGCGACAGGGGGTAGGCCAGCAGCTCGCCCTCGGGCAGGACCGCACGGATCATGACCACGATCGGGAAGTGCCAGAGGTAGAGCGAGTAGCTGATCGCGCCCAGGTAGTCGGTGACCCGGTTCGCGAGGGGCGCCGGCGCGACGGCACCGGGCACGCCGCCGCCCACGACGACCGCCAGGGTGGCGACCACCGGCAGGGCTGCCCACGGGCCCGGGAACGCGGTCTGCCCGTCGACGACCACGACGCTCGCCAGGATGCCGACGAGGCCGAGCCAACCGAGCGTCGTGCCGACCCCCCGGTGCAGCCGTCGGGTGAGCGGAACGGCCAGGGCCGCGAGGCCGCCGAGCCCGAGTTCCCAGACCCGGGTCAGCGTCGAGAAGTAGGCACCCGTCGGGTCGGCCGCCGTGTCGACCACGGCCCAGACGAACGAGGCGGCGCAGAGGAGGGTGATCACGGCCGCGAGCACGAGCCGCCTGCCCGGCCCCGTGTCCCCCGCGTCGGAGACGGGCGCAGGGTGCCCGGCACGCCGGAGACCGAAGCCGAGGACGACGATCACGAGGAGCGGCCAGAACGCGTAGAACTGCTCTTCGACCGAGAGCGACCAGAGGTGCTGGAACGCCGAGACGGGCCCGTCGGCGGTGAAGTAGTCGGTGCCCACGGCGGCGAAGTGCCAGTTGGCCACGAAGGCGAGAGAGTAGAGGGCATCGACCCCGAGCCCGACGACGCGTCGGTCGGGCAGGAGGACCGTCGCGGCGAGCAGGGTCGTGGCGACGACGACGAGCGCCGCCGGCATCAGGCGTCGGACCCGGCGCCGGTAGAAGTCGGCCAGCGAGATGCGGCCGGTCCGAGCGTGCTCACGGAGCAACAACCCGGTGATCAGGAAGCCCGAGATGACGAAGAAGACGTCGACACCTACGAACCCGCCGCGCGGCCAGCCGGAGACGTGCTCGAGCACGACCGCGACGACGGCGACGGCCCTCAAGCCCTGGACGTCACGCCGGAAGCCCGTCGAGCCGCCACCCGTCGAGGGAGGACCGCCCCGACGCGACGACGAGGGGGCGGACAGTGGACGGTGCAGGGTCGAGTCGGACATGTTCTCTTCTCGGGTCGGGATCACGTGACATACAAATATCTCACGTCGAATGCCGAACGACAAGGGGCCCGTCACTCGCCCTCAGCACCGGCACGGTCCCCGCGCGTTACGCAGAGTTGCCCCGCGGCGCCCGTCGCCGACGGGCCGCCCGTAGCGTGGGACGCATGGCCACCAGCGACACCATCTCGAACCTGCTCGACGAGCGACGGACCTTCGCCGCGCCTCCTGCGCTCGTCGAGGGGGCCAACGTCACGTCCGCCGAACACGCGCGAGCGGCCGCCGACCCCGTCGCGTTCTGGGCCGAGGCGTCGCAACGGCTCGACTGGCACACGCCGTGGACGGTCGCCCACACCTGGAAGCCCGTCACCGAGGGGCCGGGGGGCGAGCTCACGGTGCCCGAGGCGACCTGGTTCGCCGACGGCACGCTCAACGTCGCCGTCAACTGCGTCGACCGGCACGTCGACGCCGGCCTCGGCGACAAGGTCGCCCTGCACGTCGAGGGCGAACCGGGCGACCGCCGCGACATCACGTACGCCCAGCTGGAACGCGAGGTCGTGAAGGCCGCGAACGGCCTGCGCTCGCTGGGCGTCGGCCGGGGCGACCGGGTCGTCGTCTACCTGCCGGTGATCGCCGAGACGATCGTCGTGACGCTCGCCATCGCGCGTCTCGGCGCGATCCACTCGCTGGTCTTCGGAGGCTTCTCGGGCGAGGCGCTGAAGTTCCGCGTCGAGGACACCCGCGCCAAGCTGTTGGTCACGACCGACGGGCAGTTCCGTCGTGGGGCCGCGGTGCCGGTCAAGGCGAACGCCGACCACGCGGTCGGCGGCGACAACGAGATCGAGCACGTGCTCGTCGTGCGGCGCACCGGTGAGCAGACGCCCGACGTGCCGTGGACGGACGGCCGCGACCTGTGGTGGCACGACGTCGTCGACCCGCAACCCGACACCGACGAGCCCGAGTACTTCGGGGCCGAGACGCCGCTGTTCATCATGTACACGAGCGGCACCACCGGGAAGCCCAAGGGGCTCGTGCACACGAGCGGCGGCTACCTGACGCAGGCGAACTGGACCCACTGGGCCGTCTTCGACGCCAAGCCCGACGACGTGCACTGGTGCACCGCCGACCTCGCCTGGGTGACGGCGCACACCTACGAGATCTACGGCCCGCTGTCGAACGGCCTGACCCAGGTGATCTACGAGGGCACGCCCGACACCCCCCACCCGGCCCGGCACCTCGAGATCATCGAGCGCTACGGCGTGACCACCTACTACACGGCGCCGACGCTGGTGCGGACGCTGTCGTCGTGGTTCCCCGACGGGCTGCCCGACACCCACGACCTGTCGTCGCTGCGCCTGCTCGGCACGGTCGGCGAGGCCATCAACCCCGAAGCGTGGGTCTGGTTCCACGAGCAGTTCGGCCGGGGCGAGTGCCCGATCGTCGACACCTGGTGGCAGTCCGAGACGGGGGCCGCCGTCATGGCCCCGCTGCCCGGGGCCGACACCCTCAAGCCGGGCTCGTCGCTGCGGGCCCTGCCCGGGCTCTCGACCGCCGTGGTCGACGACGCCGGCGAGCGCGTCCCGAACGGCAGCGGCGGCTACCTCGTGGTGCAGCAGACCGGGCCCGCGCTCGCCCGCACGGTCTGGGGTAACCCCGAGCGGTACCGCGACAGCTACTGGGCGACGTACTGGCGGCAGGGCTGGTTCTTCTCGGGCGACGGCGCGAAGTACGACGCCGACGGCGACATCTGGGTGCTCGGCCGGGTCGACGACGTCATCAACGTGTCGGGGCACCGCCTGTCGACCATCGAGATCGAGTCGTCGCTCGTGTCGCACCCGGCCGTCGCCGAGGCGGCCGTCGTCGGTGTGACCGACGAGCGCACCGGCCAGGCGATCGCCGCGTTCGTCGTGCCGTCGACGCGACCGGCAGGAGGCGCGGTGCGAGACGCCGGTGACGCCGCCGAGGCGTCGGTGTGGGCTCCGCTCGCGGGGTCGCTGTCCCCCGTGCTGCGCGCCCACGTGGCCGACCAGATCGGCCCCATCGCCAAGCCCTCGACCGTGCTCGTGGTGCCCGACCTGCCCAAGACCCGCTCGGGCAAGATCATGCGGCGGCTGCTGGCCGACATCGTCGACGGCCGGCCCCTGGGCGACACGACGAGCCTGCAGGACGAGACCGTGCCCGGCCGGGTGGCGGCGATCCTCGCGGAGGCGACCCGCGCCTCCTGACGTCGGGAATCACGCGGGGGCGGGCGGAGTTGTCGTGTCCGTGGCTCGACGTCGCGCCCACCCCCTTGTCAACGAGAAGAAAGCGGCACCATGTCGATCTCCGAGTCCACCGCCCCGTCCACCATCCGCACCGCCGAGACCAGCGTCCCGATCGTGTCGCTGCTCGACGAGCGCTGGAGCCCCCGCTCGTTCGACCCGACCGCCGAGATCTCGGACCGGCAGCTCGACGCCCTGCTCGAGGCCACCCGCTGGGCTCCGTCGGCGCAGAACCACCAGCCCCGCCGCTTCATCGTGGCCCGCCGCGGCAGCGAGTCGTTCGACACGATCGTCGGCACCCTCATGAGCTTCAACGCGATGTGGGCCGGCAACGCCGCGGCACTGATCGTCGCCGTCGCCGAGACGTCGACCGTCGAGGGCGACGCACGCCCGACCGCCGAGTACGACCTCGGCCAGGCCGTCGCCCACCTGACGGTGCAGGCCCACGCCGAGGGCTTCCACACCCACCAGATGGCCGGCGTCGAGTGGGACAAGATCGTCGCCGCCTTCGACCTGACCGACAACCTCAAGCCCGTCACCGTCACGGCCGTCGGCGTCGTCGACGAGGCCGACAAGCTGATCGAGGCCCTCGCCGAGCGCGAGACCGCCCCGCGCGAGCGCCTGCCGCTCAGCGAGCTCGTCCTGCGCCGCGACTAGTCCCCGCCGAGATCGGCCCGGGCTGGTGCCTGCCAGCCCGGGCTGGTTGGCTGGGCGCATGTCGATCTCCAGCACGGCCGAGAAGGCCGAACTCCTCCGCTCCCTGCACGTCCCCGGCGACCCGCTGATCGTGACGAACGTCTGGGACAGCATCACGGCGCGCATCGTCGCGGGCGCACCGGGCGTGAAGGCCCTGGCCACCGCCTCCCACTCGATCAGCGAGGCCCACGGTGTGGAAGACGGCGAAGGACTCGACGTCGACGACATGCTGGCCGCCGTCCGCCTCGTGATCCGCTCGGTCGACCTGCCCGTCTCCGTCGACTTCGAGAAGGCCTACGCGACCGACGCCGCCGGCACGCTCGACAACGTCTTCCGCCTCATCGAAGAGGGGGCCGCCGGCCTCAACATCGAGGACAGCATCGGCCAGGCCAAGGCGCCCCTGTACGACATCGACGCCCAGGTCTCGAAGATCGCCGCCGCCCGCCGCGCCGGCGACCGTGCCGGGGTGCCGATCGTGATCAACGCCCGGGTCGACTCCCTGGCCGGCGACCCCGACTCGTTCGACGACGCGATCACCCGCGCCAACGCCTACCTCGACGCCGGAGCCGACTGCGCCTTCGTCCTCGGCCTGGGCACCGAAGACCTCGTCAAGGCCGCCCTCGACCGGATCCACGGCAAGGTCAGCGTCATCTCGAACCCGTCGTCCGTCCCGCTCGCCCGCCTGGCCGAGCTCGGCGTCTCGCGGGTCAGCTTCGGCCCGACCACGATGGGCCTGACGCTGTCGCACCTGCGCGACGCCGCCACCACCCTCACCGCACGCGGCGACTACCCCGCCGAGCTCGGCTTCGCGTTCTAGCCCACCCCACCGACGCACGGCCTCTCCACCTCGGTGTGCAATTCGCGACCATCCGAGCTCGACACGCCGTCCGCAGCCCCTGTCGGGCGGCGTGTCGCGGCCGCGTTGTCGGGTTCGGCACGCTCAACGCGTCCGTGCAGGTCGGGTTCGGCACGCGCAACGCGTACGCGCAGGTCGGGTTCGGCACGCGCAACGCGTACGCGCAGGTCGGGTTCGGCTCGCCGGTCGGGGCGTGCGCGACCCGGTGACCGTCGCCCTCGCACGAGAGACGACCCGCGCCTCCCGAGCTCGTGAGAGCCGAGGAGGCGCGGGTCGCGTCGTGCGGAGACGTCACCTAGTCGTCGCGGTCGCCCTTCGAGCCGTCGCCCTTCGAGTGCCCGTCCTCGGCGCGCTCGTCCTTCTTCCGGTCGGACTCGGACGCCTCGGAGCCGCCCTCGCCGTCCGGCTCGGGCACCTCGTCGCCGTTCTTCTCGATCGTCGCCGCGGCCGCCTGCCGCAGGCGCATGCCGGCGAGCTCGTCCTTGGCGAGGGCCGCGGCCTTCTTCTCGCTCTGGGCGGTGTCGCGGGGCGGCAGCAGGATGTCGCGCTCGGCCCGGAGGCCGGCCTGCAGCTCGCGACCGCGCTCGAGCTCGGCGTCGAACTCGGCGCCGAAGAGCAGGGCGTTGTTCGTGATCCAGAGCCACAGCAGGAAGACGATGACCGCACCGAGCGAGCCGTACGTCTTGTTGTAGTTCGAGAAGTTCGCGATGTAGAACGCGAACCCCACGGACGCGACCAGCCAGATGACCAGGGCCACGAGCGACCCGAGGCTCATCCACTTGAACTTCGGCTGCTTGACGTTGGGAGCCCAGTAGTAGAGCACCGCGACGATGACGATGGCGATGATCGCCAGGATCGGCAGCTTGGCGATGTCCCAGACGAAGACCGCGGTGCTGCCCAGTCCGACGAGGTCGCCGACCGTCTCGGCCACGGGGCCGCTGATGACCAGGATGAGCGCGGCGATCACGATGAGCACGACCGTGAACGCCGTGACGCCGAGCATGGTCGGACGGAGCTTCCAGATCGGACGCCCCTCGTCGATGCCGTAGACGCGGTTCATGGCCCGCCCGAAGGCACCCACGTAACCGGAGGCCGACCAGAGGGCACCGAGGACACCGACGACCAGGGCGACCCCGGCGGCCGGTGAGCCGGTGAGCTGCATGATCGGCTCCCGTAGGAGGGCGGCGACGTCCTCGGACCCGAACTGCGACACGAGGTCGAGCAGCGTTTTCGCGGTCGAGTCCGCCTGCCCCACGACACCGAGGAGCGACACGATCGCCA
Organism: Frigoribacterium sp. Leaf415; assembly: GCF_001424645.1. Classification (NCBI taxonomy): domain Bacteria; kingdom Bacillati; phylum Actinomycetota; class Actinomycetes; order Micrococcales; family Microbacteriaceae; genus Frigoribacterium; species Frigoribacterium sp. Leaf415. Next base: position 3,116,554 of record NZ_LMQR01000001.1, on the reverse strand, counting down.
GCAACGCCGGAAAGATCGCCAGCACCGCGTAATACGTGAGCGCGGCGGCGAGGTCGGTGCACTGGTCGCGGGTGAACTCGCGCAGGGCCTTGCCCAGCACGTACCCCCACGAGGGCTTGGAGACGTCGGTCAGGTCCTGCGGCTTGCGGGAGTCGTCCTCGTCGGGTGACTGCTGCTCGCGCTCGGTGCTCTTCTGGGCCACGGGTCAGCGCCTGATCGTCTTGACGATGCCGGCGACGAGCGCCACGACGCCGACGGTGCCGGCCGCGGCGGCCGCCACGACGGGCTTCGGGTCGCTGTCGAGGCGTCGCTTGACGCTCGCCTTCAGCCGACGGGCGTGGGCGGGGACGCTCAACTTGTCCTCGATGGCGTCGAGCGTGGCCGCGAACTCTTCGCGGGTGCGGGCGAGGTCGAGCTCGATCTCGGGGATGCTCGCGCCGGGGCGGGGCCCGGCGGCGTTCTCGGCGTCCTTGTCGGGCGACGTGCTGCCGTGGGCATCGGCGCGTTCCTCGGCCGCACGGGCCTCGGCGAGCTCGGCACGCGGGTCGGGCTCGTCACCCTTGCCGCGCTTCGCCGTGCCGTGCTTCTCGTGATCGCTCGCGTCAGTGCTTCTCGGAGTCATAGCTGCCCTGCCCTTTCAACGCGCTGACGTCGGCCTTCACGCTGGCGACGGCCTTCTCGGGGGTCGGCGGCACGCCCTTCTTCAGGGCCTTGATGCCGAGCAGCGCCAGCACGGCCGTGATCACGAGCAGGACGGCCGCCACGATGAGCGCCGCGAGCCAGGGGGAGACGACGGTCGCGAGCCCCAGCACGCCGGCCGTGATGAGCACGGCGAGCAGGAAGAAGCCGAACAGGGCGGCGCCGACCAACAACCCGACGCCCACCCCGGCCTCTTTGGCCTTGGTGGCGAGCTCGGTCTTGGCGAGCGCGATCTCGCCGCGGATCAGCCGCGAGATCAGCTCGGGCAGGCTGCCGATCAGCGAGCCGAGCGAACGTTTGGTGCTCTGTTCGGGTGCCTTCAGGTCACTCACCGACCGTCACCCCCGGCAGCTTGTCGTCGTCGGGGCTGGTGCCCGAGGTCTGCTTCTTGACGTCGTCGGCCTTCTCGTTCACCTTGTCGGCGGCCTTGTGCGCGGCCTCGGTCGCCTTCGCGGCGGCCTTGTCGGTGGCGTCCGAGCCCTTGCCCGAGACGGACTTCGCCTTCGAGCCGACCGCGTGGGCGGCGTCGTTCGCGACGTCCTGCGCCTTCTTGGCGACGACCGGAGCGTTCTCCTTCACGAAGCCCTCGGCCTGCTGCACGCCCTTCTGGACGGTCGGGTTCTCCCACAGGCTCTCGGCCTGGTTCTTGATCTTGACGTAGGCGCCGCGGCCCGCGCGGGCTCCGAGGACGTACCCGACGGCCGCTCCTGCGACGAAGAGGATCTTGCCTTTCATGAGTGCTCCTTGGTTCGTGGTGGCAGGTAGGCCTCCCACGGTGGCACGAGACGGAGCACACGGCCCAGATTGGCCGGGCATCCGTGGACGACGCCACCCGTCGGCACGCGGGGGACGAGCCGCCCGACGCCGCGGTCAGGAGGCGCGGGTCGCCACCAATGGGACGCGCACCTCGAGCGCGTCGCTGCGCACCGTGGCGACCGCCAGCCGCACCAGGCGCACCGTGCACCAGCAGAACAGGACCACGAGCAGGGCGTTGCGGGCGCCCAGGACGAGCACGGCCACCGGGTTGAGCTCGATCAGCGGTCGGTAGAGGATCGGGAAGACGAGCGTCGTGAGCCCCGAGGCCCAGGCGGTCAACACGGCCGGCGTCCGGAACGCCTCGGGGCGCGAGGCGTACCCGACGGCCACGATCGGCACGATCCAGAGCAGGTACTGGGGCGAGCCCACCTTGTTGAAGACGACGAAGGCGAGGGTGAGGGTCAAGGCGCCGAGCAGCACCGTGCCGAACTCGTCGCCGCGGGCACGAGCCGGGACGACGGACACGGCGTCGGCGGACGCTGCCGACCCGCGCCTCCTCGACGCACCCCACCGGGGCAGGCCGAAGCTGGCCACGGCCAGCACGCCGGCCAGGAGCACGAGGACGGCGAGCATGACCTGGGTGCTCTCGTTGATCATCCAGGTGTCGCCCGGGCCCATCACCTCACGCGTGGCGAGGGCGACGTTCTGGTAGACCGAGGCGCCGGGGACGCGCAGCATGGCCATCCAGAGCCAGGGCGTCGAGAGCGTCGCCTCGAGCTGCAGTGCCCGCCCCGACTGCATCGTGACGAAGCTCGTGAGATCGTCGGCCCCCCGGCCGAGCAACACGCACGACACGACGACCATGGTGACGAGCACGCCCCCGCGCAGCACGACCGCCCGGTGACGCGACCCGACGACGACCGCCGCGATGACGGCGGCGGGCCAGACCTTGATCCAGGTCGCCGCGGCGAGCAGCAGTCCGGCCACCCGCGGACGCGTCGACAGCAGCATCAGGGCGGCGACGACCAACGGCGCACTGAACCCCTCGAGCCGCAGGAACGCCACGGGGCTGAGCACGAGCGTCACGAGGAGCCACCACCAGGCGGCCCGGTTGTCGACGGTGTGACGACCGCGGTCGGTGAGCAGCCAGAGCGCGACGGCGTTGAGGGCGGTCAGCAGTGCCAGCCAGACGAACTGGTAGTGCTGTTCGCCGAAGACGTTCGGCAGCACGATCGGCACGAGGGCCCCGGCCGGGTAGACCCACGAGAAGTCGAGGACGGGCCAGACGCCGTCGCTCAGGGCCCCCGTCGCCCAGAGGCGGTAGAGCGGCAGGTCGCCGCTGACCCCGCCGCCGATCATCAGCGGCGTGAGCGCCAGGAACACGGCGGCGTGCACGGCGACGAAGCCGTAGAGCAGGCCACGCGGATGCGCCTGCACGCGCGACCAGGTGCGGCGCAGTCGCGTGGGGAGGGGCGCAGGCGCGACGGCGCTCGAGGTGGTCACGCCTCGAATGTACGGCCGCGGCCTTGCCGTTGTCTTTCCGGCAGGTGAATCCATCGGAAGATCCCTCTCGAGACGGAGGTACGACCGGTGTACGGTGCCGTCCATGGACCGACGACGTTCCGCAGACGGAGGCGAGGTCACCCCGCCGACCGATGACACGCACGCACCTCTCGACCTCGGCAGCGTCGACGACGACCTGGCCGTCGACCGGGGGCGCCCGATCGGCTTCTGGCTGAAGCTCGTCGACGGGCTGATCGACCGGCGCTTCGACGAGGTCCTCGACGAACACGGGGTCACGCGCCGGCAGTGGCAGCTGCTGAACCTGCTCGAACGCGGCCCGGCGACCCGCGCCGCCCTCGACGGGGCCGTCGCGCCCTTCCTCGACCCGGCCACGGGCGAGTCGAGTTCGGACCACCTCGCCGAGCTGGTCGAGAGCGGCTGGGTGAGCCTCGCGACCGACGGGGTCGGTGACGGTCGCTACGCCCTCACCGAGCGCGGGAGCCTCGCGCACCGCAAGCTCGTCGACGTCGTCGAGGGCATCCGCGACGAGACTGTCCGGGGGGCCGAGCCGGGCGCCTACGAGACCGCCGTGCGGTTCCTCCGCACGGCGGCGCTCAACCTCGGCTGGCGCCCCTGAGCGTCCGGTCAGTCCGGTCCGCCCGACCCGGCGGGCCGAGGGGCGACGAGCGCAGGAGGCGCGGCGTCAGTTCAGCAGGAAGACCCACCAGATCATCAGCATCGTCACGACGAACCCGCTGACGAAGTTGAGCGCCAGGAAGCGCCGCCACCCACGGTTGACCTCTTCGGCCCGGTCGTCGGTCACGTTCCACCACGGGGCGCAGCTGATCGCGTAGGGCAGGGTCAGCAGGGCCGCGAGCGGGCCGGGCCACTCGGTGAAGGTCAGCAGCACGCCGGCCAGCAGGTAGGCCACCACCGAGAGGCGCACCGTCGCGCGGGCCCCGATCTCGGTCGCGATCGACGAGATGCCGCCCTCGCGGTCGGCCAGCACGTCCTGCACGGCCCCGAAGGCGTGACTCGCGACGCCCCAGAGGAAGAACGCGCCCAGCAGCGCCCACAGCTGGGGCGTGAAGCTCGCCCCGGCCAGCACGAGACCGTAGACGGCGGGGCTGACGAAGTGCGTGCTCGAGGTGATCGAGTCGACGAAGGGGCGCTCCTTGAAGCGCAGGCCGGGAGCCGAGTAGGCGATCACGGCGAAGACGCTGACGGCCAGCACGAGCCAGCTCAGGGGGTCGCCCACCGCGACGAGGAACACGAGGAACGGGACGTTCGTGATGACCGCGGCGCGCAACGTCGTGCGGTGCAGGCTGCGGTCGAGCAGCGCGCCCTCGACGCCGCCCTTGCGCGGGTTGTGCAGGTCGCTCTCGTAGTCGAAGACGTCGTTGATGCCGTACATCGCGAGGTTGTAGGGGATCAGGAAATAGAGGGCGCCGACGATCAGCACGAGCCAGTTCACCGGGCCCAGCGCGTTCTCGGCTCCCAAGAAGATGACGGCCGAGGTGGCGTCGGCCTGGGACAGCGGCTGGTACGAGCCGAGGTACCCGGTCGTCGTCGGCGCGAGCAGCGACGTCAGCACGTACGCCGCCGCGAACGGGAACGCCGTGTTGATCCAGCTCAGGGGCCGGGACGAGACGAACAGGGCCTTGATCGTGTTCACGAGCGCGCCTCCTTCACGGGCGTGGCCCCGCCGGCCGCCGGCGCAGCGGGCGCCCGGGGCGTCTTCGGCCCGCCGAGGAGCACCCACACCGACGGCAACAGCACGAGCGCCGCGATCGCGTAGGCGAAGTCCTCGAGCGGGGCGATGCCGACGAACACCCCGCTGATCCGGGCGGCGTCGTAGCCGACCAGCCCGATGCCGATCATGACGTTGTCGAACACGGCGGTCATCACGAGCAGCACGCCGGTCGCGAGGCCTGCGCCCAGCAGCCGTTCGCGCCGCCGACGCGACGTCTCGGCCGGGGACGAGGAGGCGCGCGCGGCCCGGCCACGCACCCCTGCGGCCACCAGCGCCAATACTCCGAGCACGGCGACGATCGACAGGAACACCGCGTTGACGGCCCAGTAGGTCACGACGGCACGCCGTCCACCGGGCGACCGGCCCGGCTCGCGTCACGCCGGTCGAGCACGACCGCCGCCGCCATCCGGGCTCCGGCCAGCAGGTTCATCGTCAGGTAGCAGAGCAGCGCCAGGAAGAAGACCTCTTCGAGCGGCAGCTCGGTCGCCACGAGGACGCCGGTCATGAACGAGGTCTCGCCCCGGAAGAAGATGCCGAGGTCGATGCCCACGACGTCCCAGATCAGGAAGAACACGACGCCGACCAGCAACGTCACCGCCGCCCGGGGGACGTCGCGCCAGAAGAACAGGTGGAACCTGCGGTCGAGCATCACCATGCCGAACAGCGAGACGAGCAGCGCCGCGAGGTACAGGAACCCCATCAGCCGGCGGCGGACTCGGACGGCGTCGACCGGGCCGCCGACGGCTCGGGGAGCGGCTCGGTGCTCGTGTCGCCGCGCAGGTTCTTCAGCAGCACCTCGGCGCTGATCAGGCACATCGGCAGGCCGATGCCCGGGCGGACCGAACCGCCGGCGTAGAACAGCGAGTCGACGCGGGTCGAGACGTTGCCGGTGCGGAACAAGGCGCTCTGGGCGAGCGTGTGCGCGGGGCCGAGCATGCTGCCGCTCCAGGCGTTGACGTCGTCGACGAAGTCGCGCGGTCCGCGGGTGCGTCGGACGACGACGCGGTCGGCGAGGTCGGGCACGTTCGCCCACTCGGCGATCTGGGCGATGACGCCGTCGGCGAGCCGCTCGATCATCGGGTCGCCGTCACCGTCGACGTCACCCGAGCCGAGCGCCGGGTCGGCGGGCAGCGGCACCAGGACGAAGAGGTTCGTGTGACCGGCGGGCGCCGTCGACGGGTCGACCGTGCTCGGTTTGCAGACGTACAGCGACGGCGGGTCGGGGATGCGCTTGTCGGCGCCGAAGATCAGGTCGAAGTTCTCGTGCCAGTCGCGGGCGAAGAGCAACGTGTGGTGCTCGAGCTCGGGGATCTCGCCCTCGACGCCGAGGTAGAGCAGCAGGGCGCTCGGCCCGGGGTTCTTCTTCGCCCAGTACGACGAGTCGTAGGTGCGCAGCTCGCGCGGCAGCAGCTGCGTCTCGGTGTGGTGCAGGTCGGCCGCGCTGACCACGAGGTCGGCGTCGACGCGGTGCGTCGCGCCCTCGGCGTCGACCCAGTCGACCCCGGTCGCCTCGGCGGTCGCCTTCGAGCCGCGCGGCAGGGCCGCACCCTCGGCCGCGAGCGGCTGCGTGACGATCTGCGTCACGGACGCACCGGTCACGACGGTCACCCCGGCCTCGACGGCCACGTCGCGGATCGCCTCGATCACCGAGATCAGGCCGCCCTGCGGGTACAGCACACCGTCGTCGAGGTCGAGCGTGCTCATCAGGTGGTACATGCTCGGGGTGTCGAACGGCGACGAGCCGAGGAAGACCGCGGGGTACCCCAGGATCTGACGGAGGCGCGGGTCGGTCACCGTGCGGGAGGCGAACGAGTCGAGGCTCGTCAGCAGCAGCCGAGCCAGCTTGGGCAGGCGCACCAGCACGTCGCCGCGCAGCAGCGGTGCGAGGCTGCCGAAGCTCGTGTAGAGGAACCGCCGCTTGGCGATGTCGTAGGTGTCGCGGGCCGAGCGCAGGTACCGGCGCATGCGCTCGCCGCTGCCGGGCTCGACGCGCTCGAAGAGCTCGACGTTCTGCTCGAGCCCACGGGGCACGTCGATCGGTGCGCTGGCCGAGGGGTCGTCGGGCGTCGGCTCGAACAGCACGCGGTAGCCCGGGTCGAGTTCGACGAGGTCGAGGCGCTCGGCCGCCGACGTGCCCATGAGGCGGAAGAAGTGGTCGAAGACCTCGGGCATGAGGTACCAGCTCGGGCCGAGGTCGAAGCGGAAGCCCTCGTGGCTCCACGACCCGGCGCGGCCCCCGACCTCGTCGTTCTTCTCGAGCAGGGTGACCTCGTGGCCTTCGCGGGCCAGCAGTGCAGCCGAGGCCAGGCCGCTGATGCCGCCGCCGATCACGACGACGCGGCGGCCGTGGCGGGTGACGCTGAGGCCGTGCGACTCGTCGGGCTCACCGGTGCCGGCGCCCGTGGCCCCGCGGTCGACCGTGTCGCGGCTCATGCGCGGGCCTCGGGCAGGCGCGTGACGCGGCCGGCCGCGGCCCCCGCGGCGATGCGCACCTTGACCGGGTTCGGCACGCGCACGCGCGCCCGGACCAGCGAGGAGGCGGGGGTCGCCTCGAGACGCCGGTTCAGCTCGGCGAACAGGCCGTGGGCCAGTGCCACCGCCCGACGCGAGGTCGTCGGCAGCACGGGGATGATCTCGCCGCTCACGCGGAGGTCGTCGTCGATGTCTCGCACCAGTCTCGTCTTCGTCTGCTCGTCGAACGTGGTCACGTCGACCCCGGGGAAGTAGCTGCGGCCGAGCTGTTCGAAGTCGGCCGCGAGGTCACGCAGGAAGTTCACCTTCTGGAAGGCGGCGCCCAGGCGGCGGGCCCCTTCTTCGAGCTCGGCGACCGTGCTCGGTGGGAAGGAGTGCCCCTGCAGGAACGCCTTCAGGCACATCAGCCCGACGACCTCGGCCGAGCCGTACACGTACGCGTCGAACGAGGCCTGGTCGTGCTCGCGGGCGCTGAGGTCGGCCCGCATCGAGGCGAAGAAGGGGGCCGTCAGCTCGGCACCGAAACCGGTGGCGCGGGCGGTGCGGGCGAAGGCGTGCACGACCAGGTTCGGGCTGAAGCCCTCGACCAGGGCGCGCTCGGTCTCGGCCTCGAAGCCGTCGAGCAACCGGCCCGCGGCCTCGGCGCCCAGACCGGCCTCGGTCGCAGGACCGTCGACGATCTCGTCCGCGATGCGCACGAGCGCGTACACGTTCTCGACGTGCTGCCGCACCTCGCCGCCCAGCAGGCGCGAGGCCAGACCGAAGGACGTCGAGTAGCGGCGGATCACGCCGCCCGCGGTCGCGTCGGCCACGGAGTCGTACAGCGACAGGCCCGTCATCGCACCCTCTCGAGGACGTCCTGGACGACCGGCGTCAGCGCCTCGCGCAGCGACTCGGGCACCTCGGGACGGTCGAGTACGTCCAGCGCGCGGCGGGCGTGCTGCTCGACGAGCCCCTCGGCGAAGGCGCGGGCGCCGCAGACCTCGAGGCGGCCGCGGACGTGCTCGGCCTCGGCCTCGCTGAGGTCGGCCTTGCCGATGAACGGCTGGATCGTGAACCACTCGTCGGTGGTCGCGGCGTGCGCGACGAGCACCGTGCGCTTGCCCTCGCGCAGGTCGCCGCGTGTGGTCTTGCCGGTGGCCTCCTCGGTGCCGAAGACCCCGAGCAGGTCGTCGACCACCTGGTACGCGACCCCGACCTCGCGGCCGAAGTCGCCGACCGCCGTGACGACGGCCTCGACCGCCCCGGCCAGGACGGCGCCCGCCTGCAGCGGCGCCTCGAACGAGTAGACGGCCGTCTTGGCGCGTTCCATGTCGAGGATCTCGTCGACGGTCGGCAGGTCGGCGGACAGCGAGAACTCGACGTCGACCATCTCTCCACCCGCGCTGACGAAGATCGCCTCGTCGAGCAGGTCGAGCAACCGCGTGCGGACGTGGTCGGCGCAGCCGATGCCGAGCAGCATGCGGCTGGCCCCGGTCAGGGCGAGGTCGCCGGCGATGACGGCGGCCGACATGCCCCGGTGCTCGGCCGCGGGGGTCGGGATGCCCGCCGTCGTCGCGGTGTCGCGGTAGCTGCCCGAGACGTTGGGGATGCCGCGTCGCGAGAAGTCGCGGTCGATCACGTCGTCGTGGACGATCAGGGCCGTGTGCAGCAGCTCGAAGGCCGCGCCGACGCGGGCCACGGCCTCGTCGTCGGCGCCCCCGAGGGCGTCGTAGACCGTGAAGACCATGCGGGGCCGGAAGCGCTTGCCCCCGGCGCTGTTGCGCTCGAGCACCGACCACAGGTCGACGTAGCGCCAGCCCACGGACTCGGCCCGGCGCTTGGCCAGGGCGAAGAAGTCGTCGAGGACGGCGTCGACACGATCGTGTCTCGCCCGCGTGCCTGCGTGCAGGTGATCACCGTCCACCAGGGCAGACTACCTCTCATGACCCGTGAGATCTCGACGCATCCCCAGCCGACGTCCGGTGACCGCCCGGGCGCGCACGACGAGCTCGTGGTGCTGCTCGACGACGAGGGCACGCCCATCGGCACCACCGCGAAGGCGACCGTGCACACCGCCACGACGCCGCTGCACCTGGCCTTCAGCTGCCACGTGACCGACGACCTCGGCCGCGTCCTCGTCACGCGTCGTGCCCTGTCGAAGAAGACCTGGCCCGGCGTCTGGACCAACTCGTTCTGCGGCCACCCCGCCCCCGGCGAGTCGCCGGCCGAGGCGCTGATGCGCCGCGCCCACCAAGAGCTCGGCATGGAGGTCCGCGACGTCGAGGTGATCCTGCCCGACTTCCGGTACCTCGCCACCGACGCCTCGGGCGTGGTCGAGAACGAGATCTGCCCGGTCTTCACGGCCCGCGCCGTCGGCTTGCCCGACCCCTCGCCCGACGAGGTCGCCGAATGGGCCTGGGTCGAGCCCGCCGAGCTGCGCGACGCCGTCGCGGCCGCGCCGTTCGCCTTCTCGCCCTGGTTGGGCTGGCAACTGGCCGCCTGGCCCGCCTGAGAGCGGCGAACTTTCGAAGCTAGCGCTCACCGAAGGGCCTGACAAGCCCCTCGCGAGTGCCCCCGACCACTCGTATCGTGGCGGTCGAGGCTCCGGATGCGACGTCCGGCCCACGACGGGAGGCGACCGTGGATTCCGGTTACACGAGGGGGACTCGACGACGTCCCCGCTCGTGATCCACCCCTACCCCAAGCAACAGTCCCGACCGGCCGGCAGCCGCGACCGCCCGTCGGCGGTCCGGGAGGCGCGGGCCGCGTCCGGCGACGCACGTCCCGTCCGCTACGAGGACTTCTTCGAGGACGACGAAGGCGCGAGCCGGTCCGCCTGACCCGGCCCGCGCCTCCTGCGCTCGTCGTGCTCGTCGCCGACTAGCGGGGACGCAGCGCGTACGCCGCGGGGCAGTCGAACGGGTCGCGGGCCGAGAGGCCGACGCGGTTGAGGTACCGGATGACGATCGCGTAGGACTTGCCGATCGTGGTCTCGGTGTAGGGGATGCCGTGCTCGGCGCAGTGCGCCTTGACCAGGGCGCTGGCCGCACGCAGGTTCGGACGCGCCATGCTCGGGAAGAGGTGGTGCTCGATCTGGTAGTTCAGCCCGCCCATGAACGCGGTCGAGTGCCGACCCGTGATGTTGCGCGAGGTGAGGACCTGCTTGCTGAGGAAGTCGACCTTGGCGCCCTCGGGGATGATCGGCATGCCCTTGTGGTTCGGGGCGAACGACGACCCCATGTAGAGACCGAAGACGGCCATCTGCACGCCGATGAAGGCGAAGGCCATGCCGACCGGCAGGAACCAGAAGACGACGCCGAAGTAGGCGACCAGCCGCACGGCGATCAGCGTGATCTCGAGCGCCCGGCCCTCGATCTTGTCGCGACCGAGCAGCGTGCGGAACGACGTCACGTGCAGGTTGACGCCCTCGCCGAGCAGCAGCGGGAAGAAGAAGTAGCCCTGGCGGCGGGTGATGAAGCCGAGCACGCCGCGCTGCTTCGCCGCGTCCTCTTCGAGGAACGAGATCGTGTCGAACGCGATGTCGGGGTCTTTGCCCTTGGTGTTGGGGTTGGCGTGGTGACGGCTGTGCTTGGTCATCCACCACGCGTAGCTGATGCCCACGACGCCGGCGGCGAGCACGCGACCGACCTTGTCGTTGCGCGTGCCCGACTCGAACACCTGACGGTGCGCGGCCTCGTGCGTGAGGAACGCGAACTGCGTGAGGATGATGCCCAGGGCCCCGGCGATCAGCAACTGGAACCAGCTCGAGCCCAGCAGGACGAAGCCGGCGGCCGCGCCGCCGAGGCAGACCACCAGCACGACGAAGACCGTGACGTAGAAGCCGGTGCGACGCTGCAGCAGGCCTGCCTCACGCACGGACTTGAGCAGGCTCGAGTAGGTGCTGGTCGGCTTGCCGACCTGGCCCGCGACGGTGGGACGGAACCCGGCGGGCGCCGCACCTGCCGGTGCGTGGACGATGCGCGGCTGCGCGGTTCGGGTGGTCGTGGGGACGGTGGCGGTCATCGGGCTCCCGCGGCTGGTCGACTTCTCAGCCGGGTGGAGGGGCCGGAGGCGGCCCGCAGATGCTGCGAACGTAACGGCGCGGGCTGGGAAGGTGTCGGGAGATCGCCGCACATGACTCGTTTGCGTGCCACCATATGTCACACGTAATCTATCGCGGGTGACAGCCAGTTTCGTCGAGCGACTCAGCGGGGTGGTGCACGACCTCGAGCAGGTGCCGTACAGGACGGGCGAACGCGACGCCCGCCAGGGCCACGGGCTCCGGGACTGCGCGCTCGAGGCCGCCGCATCGGACGCACCGGCGCACGAGATCGAGATCTCGGGGCTCGAGGTGCTCGTCGAGATCTGGCCCGACGCCAAGGACGGCCACGGCTCGTGGGTCACGGGCGGCACCGTCGTCGGCACCGGGCCGCGGCCCGCCTCGGTCGTGGCGGGCTACGTCGACCTGCTCTTCATGAGCACCGAAGGCGTCCGGCGCACGTACTACCGGCTGCTCACCGTCGACGATCCCGACCCCGACGTCGCGACGGTCCGCCTGATCGAGTGCGTCAAGGAGGTCGGACCCGACTGGCGGTCCACCTGGGCCGACACGACGACCGCCTACACCCGGGTCAGCCGCCTGCCGGCCGGCGTGCTGATCGCGGCCGAGCTGGACACGTCCGAGGGGCTGGCCTCCACCCGACGCGTGATGGACGGCGTGCTCACCGGGTTGTCGCTCGAGTCCGAGGGGGTGCTGAGGGTGACGCCCTACGGCATGGCGCGTCAGCTCACGACGCTCAAGGGCCGCGGCTGGCCGCTGACCTTCGGCACCGCCCGCCGCCTGGCGTTCAGGAGCGCGCGGTAAACTCGGCGGGTCCCCCACCCGTGAAAGAGGTCTCGTGACGCCTGCGCACCACGACTCCGGCGCGACCGCCCCCGTGGCGTCGCCCGACCCCTCGGACCGGGGCGTCGACCCGTCGCTCTCCGCGTACTGGCCCGTCCCCGTGCTGCGTGCCGTCCCCGCCCTCGCGGCCGCCGCGGCCATCACCTTCACCCCCGACCACTCGCCCCAGGTCGGCCTGCTCGCCTTCGGCTCGGCGGCGGTCGTCGGCGGCGTCGTGCTCGCCGTGGGGTCGGCCCTGCGCCTCTCCGACCGCTCGAGCCGCACCATCGCCGTGCTGCAGGGCGTCGTCGGGGCCGTGATCGGCGCCCTCTGCCTCGTCTTCTCGCACGGGCAGTTGCCCGTGCTGGTCGCCTTCGTCACGGCCTGGGCCGTGCTGACGGGCGTCCTCGAACTGCTCACCGGCCTGCGCCGTCGCCGTCGTTCGCCGCTCGCCCGTGACTGGACGACCGTCGGCGTGCTGACCCTGGCCCTGGCCGTGGTCTTCCTCGTCGTCCCGCCGGACTACAGCCAGCAGCTCGGCGGCATCGAGCAGATCGAGGGCGAAGTGACGTCCTCGACCGTGCTCGTCGGCATCCTGGGCGCCTACGGCGCCCTGGTCGGCGTGTTCCTCGTGATCGCCGGCCTCTCGCTCAAATGGCAGACCGGGCACCCGGCCGCTGCCGACACCCCTGACGACAAGGCACGAACGTCATGACCCACCCCACCTGGCGCGACCGGTTCCGCCCCGCCGAGTTCCTCGGGCTGTCGGGGGTCTTCGCCGCCTTCGTCGGCCTCGTCGTCCTCATGACGACGCGCGACCTGCAACTCGCGCTGATCTTCCTCTGCATCGGCTTCATCGTCGCGCTCGTCACCATCGCCATGCTCGCCCTCGCGGCCAAGCCCAACGACGACGAGCGACACGAGATCGACGACGCCGACAAGCCTCGCGGCCACTGACGCACGCTGCCGCGGCGCGGCATGCCGCGTCGGGGTTGCCCCGTCGCGGGTTGCCCCGTCGCAGGCCGGGTCTCGGGCCGCGGGCCCAGGTGGGTTCTGTCGAGGTGCTGCCCGGCAGGTGACGCACGGTGATCCCGGGGGGCGACTCGCGCCTCCTTCGGGCACGGCATGCGACCGACCCCCGCCGGCGTACCGAACCCGACCGGCCGCACCGCGTCAGGCGAACCAAACTCGACGATCGGTGCACGCCACGCCGCTCGACTTCGCCCTCGACGGCCTGAGACGTCGTGCGTGTCGCGATTTGCACGCCGATCCACCGTCGGGGCATCGTTGCGCCGAACGGGCTCAGGCCAGGCGGTCGACCAGCTGCGACGCGATGCCCGTGTAGGTCGCCGGGGTCAGGGCCACGAGGCGCCGCTTCGCCTCGTCGGACACGTCGAGGCCCTCGACGAACGCGACCAGTTCGGCCTGCCCGACCCGCTTGCCACGGGTGAGCTCTTTGAGCATCGCGTACGGGTCGTCGATCGACGATCGCCCGGCGACGACCTCGGCGCGGATCACGGTCTGGATCGCCTCGCCGAGGACCTCCCAGTTGGAGTCGAGGTCGGACTCGAGCGTCACGGTGCCGACGGCGATCTCGCCGAGGCCGCGGCGCAGGTTGTCGAGCGCGAGCATCGAGTGGCCGAAGGCGACCCCGATGTTGCGCTGGGCCGACGAGTCGGTGAGGTCGCGCTGCTGGCGGCTGGTGACCAGGGTCGAGGCCAGCGAGTCGAAGAGCGCCGACGAGATCTCGAGGTTCGCCTCGGCGTTCTCGAAGCGGATCGGGTTGATCTTGTGGGGCATGGTCGACGACCCGGTCGCCCCCGCCTGCGGGATCTGCGTGAAGTAGCCCATCGAGATGTACGACCACACGTCGGTGGCGAGGTTGTGCAGCACACGGTTGGCGTGGGCGACGCGCGAGTAGAGCTCGGCCTGCCAGTCGTGCGACTCGATCTGCGTCGTCAGCGGGTTGAAGGTCAGCCCCAGGGCGTCCTCGACGAAGGCGCGGGCCGTCTCGGGCCAGTCCAGACCGGGGTCGGCGACGACGTGGGCCGAGAACGTGCCGGTCGCCCCGCTGAACTTGCCGAGGAACTCGGTGCCGACGATCTGCGAGCGCAGGCGCTGGAGGCGGTGCGCGAAGACGGCGAACTCTTTTCCGACCGTGGTCGGCGTCGCCGGCTGCCCGTGGGTGTGCGCGAGCATCGGCACGTCGCGGGCATCGGTCGCCCAGGTGGTGAGGGCGGCGAGCACGGCGTCGAAGGCCGGCAGCCAGACGTCGAACAGGGCCGCCTTGACGGTGACCGCGTACGAGAGGTTGTTGATGTCCTCGCTGGTGCAGGCGAAGTGGGTGAGTTCGGCGATCCCGTCGAGCCCGAACTCGGCCAGACGGGCCCGGACGAAGTACTCGACCGCCTTGACGTCGTGTCGGGTCGTCGCCTCGAGGCCGGCGAGCTCGTCGATCGCGGCCTGGCCGAAGTCGGCGACGACGGCCCGCAGTGCCCGCTTCTGCTCGTCGTCGAGCGGGGTCGAGCCGAACGCGCCGCGGTCGGTCTGGGCGATCAGCCACTCGACCTCGACGTGCACGCGGGCCCGGTTGAGCCCCGCCTCGCTGAGGTGGTCCCCCAGCGTGCCGACCGACGAACGGTAACGGCCGTCGAGCGGGCTGAGGGGCTGAGGAGGCAACGTCATGACTGTCCCTTGCGGAGTGCGGGTTCGATCTGGCGGAAGAGGGCCGAGCAGGCGCGCTCGACCATGTCGAGCACCTCGTCGAAGAGTCCTGCGTCGGAGTAGTACGGGTCGGGGACGTCGAGACCGCCGCCCGCCGGCGCCGCGTCGGGAGCGAAGGTGAGCAGCAGCTGCACCTTCGAGCGGTCGGCGTCGTCGCCTGCCCAGGCCCGGAGGATGCGTTCTTGGCCGCGATCGAACGCCACCACGAGGTCGTAGCGCGCGAAGTCGTCGGCCTCGAACTGCTTCGCCCGGTGCCGCGAACCATCGTAGCCGCGGCGTTCGAGGGCCTGGACGGTGCGGGGATCGGCACCCTCGCCGACGTGCCAGTCGCCGGTGCCGGCGCTCGTGACCTCGACCCGGTCGCCGAAGCCCGCGTCGTCGGCGAGCGAGCGCAGCACGGTCTCGGCCATGGGCGAGCGACAGATGTTGCCCGTGCAGACGAAGCAGATGCGGAACCGGTTCACCGCTGACGGTCACCCCGCCCGACCACGGGGCGGACGACGACGCCGATGGCCCACGCGAACACGGCGAGCACGACGGCGCCGAGCACGCCCCACCAGAAGCCGTCGACGGTCAGCCCGAAGCCGAACAGGCCCGAGATCCACGCCACGATCAGCAGCAGCAGGCCGTTGACGACCAGGGCGATCAAGCCGAGCGTCAGGATGTACAAGGGGAACGCCACGACGCGGATCGCCGTGCCGACCACGCCGTTGACGATGCCGAAGACCAGGGCGAGCAGCAGGAAGGTCACGATCGTCTCGAGGGTGCCCCCGGCTCCGTAGGGCGTCACCGTCACCCCCGACACGAGCAGCGTGGTGAGCCAGAGGGCCACCGCGTTGATGAGCAGCCTCACGACGAATCGGGTCATGCCCCCATCATGCCGACCTCTCGTCCACAGGCGGTAGTGCCCGAGCAGATCCCCCCGAGGAGGCGCGGTGCCCTGACGCGACGCGGCCCCCGCCCCATAGGCTGGTCGCGTGACCACTCCCGTCCGACTCCGTCCCGAGATCGCCGCCCTGCCGCCCTACCGCCAGGGCAAGCAGGCGTCCCCCGACGCCTTCAAACTGTCGTCGAACGAGAACCCGTTCGAGCCCCTCCCCTCGGTCGTCGAGGCCGTCCGTGGCGCCGTCTCGCTCAACCGCTACCCCGACGCGTCGGCGACGGCCCTGCGGACGGCCCTCGCGACGCGCTTCGGCGTCACCGTCGACGAGGTCCACGTCGGCGCGGGCTCGGTCTCGTTGCTGGCCCAGTTCGTGCTCGCCGCCGCCTCGGTCGGCGACGAGGTCGTCTACGCCTGGCGCTCGTTCGAGGCCTACCCGGGGCTCGTCACGGTGGCCGGTGCGACGAGCGTCCAGGTGCCGCTGCGGGCCGACGGGGGCCACGACCTCGAGGCCATGGCCGCGGCCGTCACCGACCGCACCCGCGTCGTCATCGTCTGCTCCCCCAACAACCCGACGGGCACCACGGTGTCGACGAGCGAGTTCGAGTCGTTCATGGCCGCGGTGCCCGACGACGTGCTCGTGCTGCTCGACGAGGCGTACGCCGAGTTCGTCACCGACAGCACGGCCGTCGACGGCGAGACGCTCACCGAGCTGCACCCGAACCTCGTCCTGCTGCGCACCTTCTCCAAGGCGTACGGGCTGGCCGCACTCCGCGTCGGGTACGCGATCGGCGCCTCCTACCTGCTCGACGCCGCGCGGGCCACGGCCATCCCCCTCGCCGTCACCGAGCAGGGCGCGGCCGCGGCCCTCGCCTCGCTCGACCACGCCGACGAACTGCTCGGCCGGGTCGATCGCATCGTCCTGCTGCGCGACCAGGTGCGACGCGCCCTGATCGACCAGGGGTGGACGGTCCCCGAGGCCCAGGGCAACTTCGTCTGGCTCGCCACGGGCGATCACACGGCCGCGGCGGCCCAGGTGTTCGCCGACCACGGGGTCGTCGTCCGGCCGTTCGCAGGCGAGGGCGTCCGCGTCACGATCGGCGAACCGTCGTCGGTCGACAAGCTGCTGCACGCCGCCCAGCAGATCGTCGACCTCACATCCCGGTGACGGCATATGCCGCGGAATAGATTGGACGCCATGTCTTCCTCCGAAGCGACCGACGCGCCCCCGCCCGTCCAGCTCCTGTCGCCGTCGGGCGAGGTGGTCGAGTCGGCTGCGGCCGACGAGTTCCGCCCCTACGTCGACGCCCTCGGCGACGACGGACTCCGCGCCCTCCACCGCGACATGGTGCTGACCCGTCGGTTCGACCGCGAGGCCGCGGCGCTGGCCCGCCAGGGTCAGCTCGCCCTGTGGGTGCCGAGCCACGGCCAAGAGGGGGCCCAGGTCGGCCTGGCCCACGCCACCCGTCCCCAGGACCATCTCTTCCCGTCCTACCGCGAGCACGCCGTCGCCCTGTCCCGCGGCATCGACCCGGTCGACATCCTGCGCCTGCTGCGCGGGCACACGCACGGCGGCTGGAACCCCGCCGAGCACCAGAACTTCCACATCTACACGCTGGTGATCGGCTCGCAGACGCTGCACGCGACCGGTTTCGCCATGGGGCTCGGCCTCGACGGCAAGAGCGGCACGGGTGATCCCGAGGTCGACCAGGCCGTCGTGACGTTCTTCGGCGACGGCGCGACCAGCCAGGGCGACGTCAGCGAGGCCCTGGTGTTCGCCGCGAGCTTCCAGACCCCCGAGCTGTTCTTCCTGCAGAACAACCAGTGGGCGATCAGCGTGCCGGTCGCGCGCCAGTCGCGCACGCCCCTCGTCGCCCGAGCCGGCGGCTTCGGCATCCCCGGCACGCAGGTCGACGGCAACGACGTGCTCGCGAGCTACGCCGTCAGCCGCCGCGACCTCGAGGCCGCCCGTGGCGGCGGTGGGCCCCGCTTCATCGAGGCGCTCACCTACCGCGTCGGCGCACACACCTCGTCCGACGACCCCACCAAGTACCGCACCGACGACGAGCTGCAGTCGTGGATCGCCCGTGACCCGATCACGCGGTTCGAGGCCTTCCTGCGGAACCGAGGCGAGGGCGACGCGTTCTTCGCCGACCTCGAGACCGAGGGCGACGACCTCGGAGCCGACGTCCGACGGCGCACGGTCTCGCTGCCGAACCCCGACCGCGGCCTCATCTTCGACCACGTGTACTCCGAGCCGCACCCGCTGATGACCGAACAGAAGCAGTGGCTGGCGACCTACGAGCAGAGCTTCGGCGGCGCGGGCGAGACCGCGACCACCGACGAGGGGGCAGCATGACCGACACCGTCGAGAACCCGACCGGCACGGTCGAGCCGACCCGCGCCTCCGTGCAGACCATGCCGCTCGGCAAGGCGATCAACGCCGGACTCCGCAAGGCCATGGCCGACGACCCCCGCGTGCTCCTGATGGGAGAAGACATCGGCACGCTCGGTGGCGTCTTCCGCGTGACCGAGGGGCTGCAGGCCGAGTTCGGCGAGAAGCGCGTCATCGACACCCCGCTCGCCGAGTCGGGCATCGTGGGCACCGCGATCGGACTCGCCATGGGCGGCTTCCGCCCGGTCTGCGAGATCCAGTTCGACGGCTTCATCTACCCCGGCTTCGACCAGATCACGTCGCAGCTCGCCAAGATGACCAACCGTCACGAGGGTGCGGTCATGATGCCGGTCGTGATCCGGGTGCCCTACGGCGGACACATCGGCGCGGTCGAGCACCACCAGGAGAGCCCCGAGGCGTACTTCGCCCACACGGCGGGCCTGCGTGTGGTCAGCCCGAGCACACCGCACGACGCCTACTGGATGATCCAGGAGGCGATCGCGTCGAACGACCCCGTCATGTTCTTCGAGCCCAAGAGCCGCTACTGGCCCAAGGGCGAGGTCGACCTGAGCGACCCGCAGGCGCCGTTGCACGCGAGCCGCGTCGTCCGGACGGGCACCGAGGTCACCCTGCTGGGGCACGGCGCGATGGTCAGCGTGCTGCTCCAGGCGGCCGAGATCGCGGCGGCCGAGGGCGTCTCGGCCGAGGTCGTCGACCTGCGGTCGCTCTCACCCGTCGACTACGGGCCCATCCTCGAGTCGGTCCGCAAGACCGGGCGCCTCGTCGTGGCACAGGAGGCCCCCGGTTTCGTCTCGGTCGGCTCCGAGATCGCCGCCACCGTCGCCGAGAAGGCCTTCTACTCGCTCGAGGCGCCCGTGCTGCGCGTCAGCGGCTTCGACGCTCCCTTCCCTCCTGCCAAGCTCGAGACGCAGTACCTGCCCGACGCCGACCGCGTGCTCGAGGCGGTCGACCGGGCCCTGGCCTACTAGGAGTCACGACATGACCAGCGAATTCACCCTGCCCGACGTCGGCGAGGGCCTGACCGAGGCCGAGATCGTCGAGTGGAAGGTCGCCCCCGGCGACAGCGTCGAGATCAACCAGGTGCTCGTCGAGATCGAGACCGCGAAGTCGCTCGTCGAGCTGCCGTCGCCCTACGCCGGCGTGGTCGAGAGCATCCTCGTCGAACCCGGCACCACGGTCGACGTCGGCACCCCGATCATCCGGGTCGGCGACTCGTCGGCACCCGCGACCCCGTCGGGTCGTGCCGCCGAGTCCGAGTCGCTCGAATCGGGCGGACTCGCGCGCACGGCGCAGGTCGTGTCGCAGAACGAAGAGGCGCTCTCGGCGCAGCGTGCCCGTCAGGCCGAACCCGCGGCACCCACCGCCGCGGCGCCGGCACAGGGCTCGATCTCTGCTGCCCCGGCCCGCTCGGCCGACGCGGTCAGTGCCGACGGCGACACCGG
Source organism: Frigoribacterium sp. Leaf415 (assembly GCF_001424645.1). Classification (NCBI taxonomy): domain Bacteria; kingdom Bacillati; phylum Actinomycetota; class Actinomycetes; order Micrococcales; family Microbacteriaceae; genus Frigoribacterium; species Frigoribacterium sp. Leaf415. The sequence continues at coordinate 3,097,045 of NZ_LMQR01000001.1, read as the reverse complement.
TTCGGTGGCGCACGCACCCGAGACCGCACCCGAGGCACCGGCCGACTCCGGTTCGGGTGCCGTGCTCGTGGGCTACGGCGCCGCGGGCGGTCACGGCGCGACCCGCCGCCGTCGTCCGTCGCAGACCGAGGTCGACGCCCGGCAGTTGCGCGTCGCCGAGCAGGCCCGGCGGCGCCCCACCACGTCGGTGCCCGCCGCCCAGGCCCTGCCGATCATCGCCAAGCCGCCGATCCGCAAGCTGGCCAAGGACCTCGAGGTCGACCTCGCCGTCGTCCAGCCGACCGGCCTGGCCGGCGAGGTCACGCGCGACGACGTCATCCGTCACGCGCAGCAGGCCAGCGTCTTCCGCAACATCGAGACGCCCGAGTGGGGCGAGGAGCGCGTCGAGCGCATCCCGGTCAAGGGCGTCCGCAAGGCCATCGCCGCCGCCATGACGTCGTCGGCGTTCACCGCCCCGCACGTCAGCCTGTTCGTCGACGTCGACGCCACCCGCACGATGGAGTTCGTCAAGCGGCTCAAGGCCTCGCCGCAGTTCGCCGGCGTCAAGGTCTCGCCGCTGCTGATCATGGCCAAGGCGATCATCTGGGCCGTGCGTCGCAACCCCATGGTCAACTCGGCCTGGACCGACCGCGAGATCCTCGTGCGGCACTTCGTCAACCTCGGCATCGCCGCGGCCACCCCGCGTGGCCTGATCGTGCCGAACGTCAAAGAGGCCCAGTCGATGAGCCTGCTCGAGTTGGCCCAGGCCCTCGAACAGCTGACGCTGACGGCGCGCGACGGCAAGACGACGCCCGCCGACATGCGCGACGGCACCATCACGATCACCAACATCGGCGTCTTCGGCATGGACACCGGCACGCCGATCCTCAACCCGGGCGAGGTCGCGATCGTGGCCCTCGGCACGATCAAGCCCAAGGCCTGGGTGGTCGACGGCGAGGTGCGCTCGCGCATGGTGACGACGATCGGGGCGAGCTTCGACCACCGCGTGGTCGACGGCGACGTCGCCAGCCGGTTCGTGGCCGACGTGGCGAGCGTCCTCGAAGAGCCGGCGCTCCTGCTCGACTGAGCCGCGCCTCCTCGTCCGTTCCTGTGAACCGCACCCTCAGCCGGGCCCTCGCCTGGCTGAGGACGGACGGCGTGGACTAACGTCGAGTGCAGGACGACCGGTCATGACCAGATGGGACCACCCTCGGGCGCGACCGACGAGGGGCCCATGACCGACCACATCACCGACGGAGCCGTGCCGAAGCACGAGCAGTTGCGCTCCATCGTGCAGCGGCTCGCGGCCGGTTCGCAGCCCGGCTCGGCGATCGCGAGCGAGCGCCAGCTCATGCTCGAGTACGGCGTCAGCCGCATCACCGTGCGCGAGGCCGTGGGGCAACTCGTGAACGAGGGCTGGTTGACCCGCGTGCGGGGCAAGGGCACCTTCGTGGCGCACCGCGTCGTGCAGTCGACGCTGCACCTCGCCTCGTTCACCGACGAGATGACCAAGCTGGGTCACGTGCCGAGCACGGTCGTGCTGGTGAAGGCCGAGACGACTCCCCCGCCCGAGACGGCTGCGGCGCTCGGACTCGAGGCCGGCGCCTCGGCGTTCCACGTCAAGCGCCTGCGCCTGGCCGACGGCGTGCCGGTCAGCATCGACGACGGCTGGTACCCCGCCGACCGCCTGCCCGGGCTGCTCGACCACGACCTGAGCCGGTCGCTGTACCGCACGCTCGACGGCGACTACGCGACGCCGATCACGCGTGCGACCCAGACGGTCAGCGCCGAGGGGGCCGACGCCGACGTCGCGACCCTGCTCGGCACGCGAGAGGGTGCCCCGGTCATGTACTTCGACCGCATCTCGTTCGCGGGCGACGTCCCGCTCGAACACGCCAAGAGCTGGTACCGCTCGGACCGCTACCGCCTGAAGATGCAGGTCGAGTCGGGCACCACCCCGATGTGACCCGGAGAGCCGTGACACGCGCTGATCCCTGCGCACGACCGGTGATCAGTCTTCGCCCGGCGCCTCGGCCTCGAGGGCCCTCGCGTGCCAGTACTCGGCCACGAGTCGCTCGGCCTCCTCGCGGCCGACCGCCGATGCCTCGACCGAGGTCAGCCCGCAACGCTCGACCAGCTCGCGCAGCAGGTACAGCGGCACCGCGTCTTCGGGGACGACGAGGCGCGGCTCACCACGGTCGGGCAGCACCCCGTCACGCACGCATCCCCAGAACACGTCGTCAGACACCTCGAGTTGGTGCGTGAGGATGTGCGACCACAGGTTCGCCCCGTAGGCGTCGCGGTTCACCGGGCGCGAGATGCGGGTGCGGAGCACCCGACCGTCGTGCAGAACGAGGTGCCACGTCTTGTGGTTACGGACCGGGGCACCCGTGGCGCCACGCACGAGGCTCCAGCTCTCGCGCACACGGAAGGAGTCGTGGTCGTCGCGGGTAGCCCGCGGGTGCTTGCTCACGCGGCGTGGTTGAGCCAGGCCAGGAGTTGCTCGTCGTCGCTCAGGGCGACGAGCTGCACGAGACCCCAGTTGTCGGAATGATTCGGGGCCGCCTGCAAGTGGTCGTTCCAGTCGGCCGCGTACTCGCGCAACGAGGCGGCGAGGTCGGCGACGGCCTCGTCGAGGTCGACGGCCTCGGCCGCGAACGGACGGCCCTCCATCACCACGGCCCAGGCGCCGTCGTCGTGGAACGCGCGGACCCCGGCGACGACCGTCCGGGCCAGGAACGACCGGAGACGCTCGGCGTCGACCACGGCCGCGACGTACGAATCACGCGACACCGTGACGGTCGCCCCGTGCTCGGACGCGTCCAACACGCGCTTGAAGTCTCGCCTCGCCTCGGAGGCAGTGGCGTACGTGGTGGGCCAGGCGAGCGTCATGTCTCGAGCGTTCCACTCCTCGACGTGTACGTCAAGTACACGATGTACAGACGGCGCCCGTCGCCTCAGAGGTCGAAGAGGGGCTCACCCGAGGCGACGGTCGTGCCGACGGCCTGCTGCGAGACACTGTCGGGGGCGCTGTCGAGCACGACGACCGGGATGACGGCCGAGTAGCCCGCCTCGGCCACGACGGCCGGGTCGAACCGGACGACGAGGTCGCCCGCCGCGACGGTCGCGCCCTCGGCGACCACGAGCTCGAAACCCGTGCCGCCGAGCCTGACCGTGTCGATGCCGACGTGCACGAGCAGGCCCGTGCCCGACTCGCCCACGACGACGAACGCGTGCGGGTGCAGCTTGACGATCTCGCCCGCGACGGGCGAGACGACGGCGACCAGGCCACCGGCAGGAGGCGCGCTCGGCTCGACCGCGACGCCCGCGCCCACGAGCTGCCCCGCGAACACGGCGTCGGGCACCTCGGCGAGCGCCGTCACCCGGCCGGCGACGGGCGAGACGACCGTGGTCACGGCAGCAGGTCGTTGATGTCTTCGGCGAGCGAGTCGGCGATCGTGCCGACGATCACCTGGACGCTGCCGCCCGCGTGGACGACGGCGGTCGCTCCCGCGGCCTTGAGGGCGGCGTCGTCGACGAGCGAGATGTCCCGCACGTCGGTGCGGAGGCGCGTGATGCAGCCCTCGATCTCCTCGATGTTGTCGGCGCCGCCGAGTCCGTCGATCATGGCCTGTGCTTTCGACATGAGCTGTTCTCCTCCGTGGGTCGGTCGCTCGCGGTGACGAGGGGGTCGTCCTAGTTGACACCACCCGTCGGTCTGAGGAAACTACCACTCACTGGTCATGACCGGACAGGACCGGGTGGACTCCGCACTCGACGCGACCCGCGCCTCCCGAACCGCCTCCACCCGCACCACACCCACCCCCGCACCACGGCTGCTCACCGACGAGAGGATCACCTGATGACGACGACGACCGAGTCGGCCCCGACCAAGAAGAGGGGCTCGGCCGCGTTCGCGGTGCTGCAGCGCCTCGGGCGCAGCCTCATGCTGCCGATCGCCGTGCTGCCCGCCGCGGGCATCCTGCTGCGACTCGGGCAGGCCGACCTGCTCGGGGCGATCCCGGGCTTCGAGACCGGCGCCTCGGTGATCGGGGCGGCCGGGCAGGCGGTCTTCACCTGGCTGCCGCTGATCTTCGCGGTCGGCATCGCGATCGGCTGGGCGAAGAAATCGGACGGCTCGACGGCCCTCGCCGCGGTCGTCGGCTACATGGTCATCGACGGCGTCTTCAAGGCCATGTCCCCGGTCGTGCTCGCCGGTCGCGAGACCCCGACGGGCGACCCCGAGGTCATCAACTACGGCGTGCTGGCCGGCATCGTGATGGGCATCCTGTCGGCGATCATCTGGCAGCGGTTCCACCGGACGAAGCTGCCCGACTTCCTCGGCTTCTTCTCGGGCCGCCGCATGGTGCCGATCCTCACGGCCGTCACCGGCCTGGTCGTCGGCGTGATCATGTCGTTCATCTACCCGTTGTTCAACAACGCCCTCACCGGCATCGGCCAGGCCGTGGCGTCGAACGACGTGGTCGGCAGCGGCGTCTACGGCGTCGCCAACCGCCTGCTGATCCCCACGGGCCTGCACCACATCCTCAACTCGGTCGTCTGGTTCCTGGTCGGCGACTACACCAACGCGAGCGGCGAGGTCGTGCGCGGCGACCTGTACCGCTTCTTCGCCGGCGACCCGAGCGCCGGCGTGTTCATGACCGGGTTCTTCCCGATCTTCATGTTCGCCCTGCCCGCGGCGGCCCTGGCCATCTGGCGTCACGCCCGCCCCGAGAAGAAGAAGCTGATCGGCGGCATCATGCTGTCGACGGCGCTGACCGCGTTCATCACGGGCATCACCGAGCCGCTCGAGTTCTCGTTCATGTTCGTCGCCTGGCCGCTGTACGTGATCCACGCGGTGCTGACCGGCACGTCGATGATGCTGGTCAACGCGCTCGACATCCACACCGGGTTCACCTTCTCGGCGGGGTTGATCGACTACGTGCTGAACTTCAACATCTCGCAGAACTCGATCTGGCTGATCCCGATCGGGCTCGGCTACGCGGTCGTCTACTACGTCCTGTTCAGCTTCGTGATCAAGAAATGGAACCTCAAGACGCCCGGGCGCGAGGACGACGACGCCGCCGGTGCCGAGTCCGTCGAGGCCGCCACGAAGGCCTAGGCCCCGCGAGACCCCAGGAAGTGTCCGAGACCCCCGTGCGCGCACGGGGGTCTCGGCGCATTCCTGGGGTCTCCGCGAGGCGAGGAGGCGCGCTCGGTCGACCCGCGCCTCCTCGTTTTGACAATCATTATCAGTAGCAATAGCGTGGCCGGCATGAAGATGCGCTCGCTGCCGACCCTGCTCGTCCTGCCCGCCGCCGCGGCCCTCGTGCTGAGCGGTTGCGCCACGGGCGCCTCCGGCTCGGGCTCGACCGACTCCGCCGACGGAGGCGCGATCTCGGTGGTCACGTCGACCAACGTCTACGGCGACATCGCGAAGACCGTCGGAGGCGACCTGGTCGACGTCACGAGCATCATCAGCGACCCCTCGCAGGACCCGCACTCGTACGAGGCCGACGCCCGCACGCAGCTGGCCGTCTCGAAGGCCGACGTGGTGGTGGAGAACGGCGGCGGCTACGACTCGTTCGTCGACACGATGGTCGACGCGAGCGGCACCGACGCCACCGTGGTCGACGCGGTCGACGTCTCGGGGCTCGACCCCGAGGCCGGGCACGACGACCACACCGACGAGGCCACCGGCGACGCGACCGCAGAGGCCGACGAGCACGCCGACCACGACCACGCCGCGTTCAACGAGCACGTGTTCTACAGCCTGCCGAGCATGGCGAAGCTCGCCACGGCCCTGGCCGACGAGTTCGGCCGCGTCGACACGGCGAATGCCGACACCTTCTCCGCGAACGCCGAGGCCTTCGGCACGAAGATCGCCGACCTGGAGGCGCAGGCCGCGTCGATCAAGACGGCCCACGACGGCGACCCGGTCGCCTACACCGAGCCCGTTCCCGGCTACCTCTTCGACGCCATGGGCCTGGTCAACGTGACGCCGGCCGAGTTCTCCGAGGCCATCGAGGAGGGCGACGACGTCTCGCCCGCCGTGCTCAACGAGACCCTGAAGCTCTTCACCGACGGGAAGGTCGACCTGCTCGCCTACAACGAGCAGACCTCGAGCCCCGAGACCGAGCAGGTCGAGAAGGCCGCGACCGACGCCGGCGTCGCCATCGTGCCGGTCACCGAGCTGCTGCCCGAGGGGGAAGACTACGTGGCATGGCAACAGAGCAACATCGACGCGATCTCGGAGGCGCTCGGCAAGTGACCGACCCGTCCGGCGCGACCTCCGTCGCCGCCGCCACCCGCGCCTCCTCGGCCGGTGGCGGCGGCGACGCCGTGCTGCGCCTCCGCGACGCCGGGGTCTCGTTCGGCGCCCGCACGCTCTGGTCGGGGCTCGACCTCGACGTGCGGCCGGGCGAGTTCATCGCGGTGCTCGGGCCGAACGGCGCGGGCAAGACGACGATGCTGCGCACGATCCTCGGCCAGCAGCAGCTGACCGAGGGCAGCATCGAGTTCCTCGGCCGACCGGTCGGGCGCGGCCACCGCCGCATCGGCTACGTGCCGCAGCAACGACTGATGGAGTCCGGCACCCCGCTGCGCGCCCGCGACATGATCGCGCTCGGCGTCACGGGCCACCGCTGGGGGCCGCGCCGCGAGTCGGCCGCCGAACGGGCCCGCATCGACGCCCTGGTCGACGACGTCGGCGCCACGTCGTTCGCGACCTCGCCGGTCGCCAGCCTCAGCGGCGGCGAGCAACAGCGCACGCGGGTCGGCCAGGCCCTGGCCGCCGAACCGGCCCTGCTGCTCTGCGACGAACCCCTCATCTCGCTCGACCTCCGCCACCAGCGCGAGGTCACCCGGCTGATCGACGAGCAGCGGCGGGCCCGCAACGCCGCGGTCGTGTTCGTGACGCACGACGTCAACCCCATCCTCGACGTCGTCGACCGGGTGCTCTACCTCGCCGGCGGCCGGTTCCGCATCGGCACGCCCGACGAGGTGCTGCGCGCCGACGTGCTGAGCGACCTCTACGGCACCCCGGTCGACGTGATCCGCACCATGGGTCGCATCGTGATCGTCGGCAGCCACGACGGCCACGACCACCACGTCGACGAGCACCACGACGACGAAGGGCTCGTCCGATGACCGACCTGTGGTCGCAGCTGTTCAGCTTCCAGGACTTCGGCGAGCTGCTCGTGCTGGTCCGGAACAGCGTCATCGCGGGCGCGGTGCTCGGCCTGGTGGGTGGCCTGATCGGCCCGTTCGTCATCACGCGCAACATGCCCTTCGCGGTGCACGGCATCAGCGAACTCTCCTTCGCCGGCGCCGCCGCCGCCCTGCTGCTCGGCGTCGACGTGGTCAGCGGTTCGCTCGTCGGCAGCCTGCTCGCGGCCCTGCTGATCGGACTGCTGGGCACCCGGGCGCGCGAGCGCAACTCGATCATCGCGGTGCTCATGCCGTTCGGCCTGGGCCTCGGCATCCTCTTCCTGGCGCTCTACCGGGGGCGGTCGGCCAACAAGTTCGGGCTGCTGACCGGCCAGATCGTGTCGGTCGACAACCCGCAGCTGGGCTGGCTGGTCGCCATCTCAGCCGTCGTCATCGTCACGTTGATCGTGATCTGGCGTCCGCTGACCTTCGCCAGCGTCGACCCCGACGTCGCCGCGGCGGCCGGCGTGCCCGTGCGCACGCTCGGCATCGTGTTCATGCTCGTGCTCGGCCTGTCGGTCGCCGTGTCGGTGCAGATCATCGGTGCACTGCTCGTCCTCTCGCTGCTCGTGACGCCCGCCGCGGCCGCGCTGAGGTTGACCGTGAACCCCCGACTCGTGCCCGTGCTCAGCGTGACGTTCGCCGTCGTCTCGGTCGTCGGCGGCATCCTGCTCGCCCTCGGCGGCGGCCTGCCGATCAGCCCCTACGTCACGACGATCTCGTTCACGATCTGGCTCGTCTGCCGTCTGGTCAGCTGGCGTCGCACGACCGCCGCCGGGAAGCCGCGCAGGGGTCCGCGGGTACCCTTGGCCTCGACCGGGGTCTGACACACACTCCCGGGTCTGACGGGACAGAGAGGCAGGACGACGTGGTGGTCCGACGCAACACGTGGCAACGCGAGGCCGTGCGAGAAGCACTCGGCACGAGCGAGGGGTTCGTCAGCGCCCAGGCGCTGCACGCCCACCTGCGCGAGACCGGCATCGGCCTGGCCACGGTCTACCGGGCCCTCGCCGACCTCGCCGCCGACGGCTCCGCCGACTCGCTGCAACAAGAGGGCGAGAGTCTCTACCGCGCCTGCACCCCGGGCACGCACCACCACCACCTCATCTGCCGCAACTGCGGCACCACCGTCGAGATCGAGGCCGACGAGGTCGAGACCTGGGCCCAGCACGTCGCCGCGACACACGGGTTCACCGAGGCGCAGCACGTGGTCGACGTGTTCGGCCTGTGCCCGGCGTGCACGGCCGAGGCCCGTGCGGCCGCCGACGCCTCCGCGATCAGCTGAGCCGCGCCTCCTCGATCCGCCGAGCCGCGCCTCCTCGATCCGCCGAGCCGCGCCTCCTCGATCCGCCGAGCCGCGCCTCCTCGATCCGCCGAGCCGCGCCTCCGCGTCCCCGATCCGTCATGCCGAGGAGGCGCGGGTTGCGTGGGTCCGGGCGTGTCGCGTAAGCTCTCCCTTTGGTTGGGCGCTCTCTGCGCCCATGTGCACCGCCCCCCGGCACCATCGCCCGATCCTTCGATCGGGCAAGGGGGACCGGCGCGCCGACAAGTGACCTTGGGTGAGGGCTCCGGCCCTCACGGTATCTACGGAGGAAAACCATGGCAGCAACCTGCCAGGTGACCGGAGCCGTTCCCGGCTTCGGACACAACATCTCGCACTCGCACCGACGCACCAAGCGTCGTTTCGACCCGAACATCCAGAAGAAGACGTACTACGTGCCGTCGCTTCGTCGTAACGTGACGCTGCAGCTCAGCGCCAAGGGCATCAAGGTCATCGACGCTCGTGGCATCGAGTCGGTCGTCAAGGACCTGCTCGCTCGTGGGGAGAAGATCTAATGGCTCGTCAACAGGACGTCCGTCCCATCATCAAGCTCCGCTCGACGGCGGGCACCGGTTTCACGTACGTGACCAAGAAGAACCGTCGCAACAACCCCGACCGTCTCGTGCTGAAGAAGTACGACCCGGTGATTCGCAAGCACGTCGAATTCCGCGAGGAGCGCTAAAAATGGCCAAGAAGAGCATGATCGCCAAGAACAACCAGCGCGCCGAGATCGTGGCCCGCTACGCCGAGAAGCGTCTCGAGCTGAAGAAGGCCCTGATCGACCCGAACGGTTCCGACGAGAGCCGCGAGGCCGCTCGCCTCGGTCTGCAGAAGCTGCCGCGCAACGCGTCGCCGGTCCGCCTCCGCAACCGCGACTCGGTCGACGGCCGCCCCCGCGGTCACCTCAAGGCCTACGGCATCAGCCGCGTGCGTTTCCGCGACATGGCCCACCGTGGCGAGTTGCCGGGCATCACGAAGTCTTCCTGGTAGGTTTCAACCGGTTCCACAGGGCCCTCGGCTCTCTGGTCTCGATCGCACAGGCATGGTGAACGCCGTGTCTCGTCACACCGAATGAAGTCCGAGGAGGACATTTACATGGCTGACAAGTCACTGAACCGTACCGAGCTCGTCGCAGCTGTCGCATCCGAGTCCGGCCAGAGCCAGGCCGCCGTCAGCGGCGTCGTCGACGCGTTCTTCTCCGTCGTCTCGAAGTCGGTCGCCGACGGCACGAAGGTCACCATCCCCGGGTGGATCGCCTTCGAGAAGACGCACCGCGCCGCTCGCACCGGCCGCAACCCGCAGACGGGTGAGGCCCTCGAGATCGCCGCCAGCGACAGCGTCAAGGTCAGCGCCGGCAGCAAGCTCAAGGCTGCCGTCAAGTAGTCCTCGCTCTCACGAGCACCCGAGAAGGGGCGTGACGACCATCGGTCGTCCCGCCCCTTCTCTCGTTCCGATCACTCGACGTCGAGCGACGCCCCTCACCCCCGCCTGTTCACCAGGCGATCCGACTTACCCTGGTAGACGATGCCCAGACTCGCTCGTACCACGGCGCCCGCACTGCTCGTGCTGGTGGCGTTCGCGTCCCTCCTCGCCGCGCTGAAGTTCGGCGGGGCGGCCGACGCGCCCCTCGTCGTCGACCCCGGCGAGGTCGTGCGCTACGGCCTGCCCATGGCCAAGATGCTGGGCAACATCGGCGCGGCCCTCACCATCGGCACGCTCTTCCTGACCTGCTTCGCGCTCACCCGACGCGAGGCCGAGTACGACCGCGCCATGGACGTCGCCGCGGCCGCCGCCGGCTTCTGGGCCGTCGCCTCGGCGATCACCACCTTCTTCACCTTCCTCAGCGTCGCCAACGTCCCGGTCACCTTCGACGACCAGTTCGGGCGGACGCTCGCGTTCTTCCTGACGAACACCGAGCTCGGCACCGCCTGGCTCATCACGACGCTGATCGCGGCGACCGTCACGGTGCTCTGCTTCATCGTCCGCAACATCTGGTTGATCGTCGCCGTCACGGTGCTCGCCGCGGGCGGGCTCATCCCCATCGCCGAGCAGGGCCACGCGGCCGGCACGAGCGGGCACGACGCCGCCGTCACCGACCTCGCCCTGCACCTGGTCGGGGCCTCGGTCTGGCTGGGCGGCCTGCTCGCCATCGTGCTGCTGCGCGGCCACCTCTCGAGCGGCCGGCTGGCGGTCGTGCTCGCCCGCTACTCGAGCGTGGCCATCGTCTGCTTCGTGGTCGTCGCGGTGTCGGGCATCGGCAGCGCCGCGATCCGCATCGGCGACTGGTCGGCCCTGACGTCGGGCTACGGCGTGCTCGTGCTGGTCAAGACGTTCGCCCTCGTCGCGCTGGGCCTGTTCGGCGTCGTGCAGCGCCGCTGGCTCGTCGGCCGCCTCGCGACCCACCCCAAGGCGACGGCGAAGCTCTTCTGGTGGTTCGTCACCGCCGAGCTCGCGTTCATGGGGCTCGCGTCGGGCGTCGCGGCCGCCCTCGCCCGGACGGCCACCCCGGTCGAGCAGGTCGCCGCGACCGACCTCGCCGATCCGACCGCCGCGGTCATCCTCACCGAAGAGGCACTGCCACCCGAGCTGACGCCCCTGCGCTACCTCACCGAGTGGAACGTCGACCTGCTCTGGGGCCTGCTCTGCGCCTTCGGCATCTTCTTCTACCTGGCCGGCGTCGTTCGCCTGCACCGCCGCGGCGACCGCTGGCCGGTCGGCCGGACCGTCTCGTGGGTGGCGGGCCTCCTCGTGCTGTTCTACATCACCTGCGGCGCCCCGAACGTCTACGAGGAGTACCTCTTCAGCACGCACATGCTCGCGCACATGGCGCTGGGCATGCTCGTGCCCGTGCTGCTGGTGCCCGGCGCCCCGGTCACGCTCGCGCTGCGCACCATCAAGAAGCGCAGCGACGGCACGCGGGGCGGGCGTGAGTGGATCATGATCCTGGTGCACTCGCGGTTCGCGACGTTCGTCAGCAACCCGATCGTCGCCGCCGTGCTGTTCGCGGGCTCGCTGTGGGCGTTCTACTACACGCCGTTGTTCAGCTGGGCGACGACCACGCACATCGGCCACTACTGGATGATCGTGCACTTCCTGATCACCGGCTACCTCTTCGTGCAGTCCATGATCGGCATCGACCCGGTCAAGGGTCGACTCCCCTACCCCGCCCGGCTCGTCGTGCTGCTCGGGACCATGGCGTTCCACGCGTTCTTCGGCCTGGGCATCATGAGCGCCACGGGGCTCTTCCTGGCCGACTGGTACGGCGCCATGGGTCGCACCTGGGGGCCGACCCCGATGCAGGACCAGTACGTCGCCGGCGGCATCGCCTGGAGCGTCGGCGAGATCCCGACGATCGTCATGGCCATCGCGGTGGCGATCATGTGGAGCCGCAGCGACGGTCGAGAGGCCGTCCGCAAGGACCGCCAGGCCGAGCGCGACGACGACGCCGAGCTCAGGGCGTACAACGAGCAGCTCGAGGCGCTGGCGCACCAGCGCGAGCGCACCCGCTGACGCCCCGAGGAGGCGCGGGTCGGATCAGGCGAGCATCTCGCGCACCAGCGGCACGACCTTCGTGCCATACAGCTCGATGCTGCGCATCATGAGCTCGTGCGGCAGGCGGCCCATGCTGTACCGCATGTCGAAGCGCGTCGCGCCGAGCAGGCGCATGTTCTGCGCGATCTTCGTGGCCACGGTCTCGGGCGAGCCCACGTAGAGCGCACCGGTCGAGCTGGCGCTGGCCTCGTACTGCGCGCGGCTGTAGGGCGGCCAGCCGCGTTCGCGACCGAGCTGGTTCGTCTGCTCCTCTTGGTACGGGAACAGCGCCTCCTTGGCTTCGGCGTCGGTCTCGGCCACGAAACCGGGCGAGTGCATCGCGATCGGCTGCGAGTCGTGGCCGAACTCGCCGAGGGCACGTCGGTAGAGGTCGGCGTAGGGCGCGAACTGGGCGGGCTGGCCGCCGATGATCGCGAGGAAGAGCGGGAAGCCGTAGTGCGCGGCGCGGATGACCGACTGCGGCGATCCGCCGACGCCGACCCAGGTGCGGATCGAGCCGCCCTCGGTCTTGGGGTAGACCTCTTGCGCGTCGAGACCGGCCCGGACGGTGCCCGACCAGGTCGTCGGGCCCTCCTTCAGCAGTTCGGCGAAGAGCTGGATCTTCTCCTCGAAGAGCACCTCGTAGTCCTGCAGGTCGAGGCCGAAGAGCGGGAACGACTCGGTGAACGAGCCGCGGCCGAGGATGACCTCGGCGCGACCGTTCGAGATGGCGTCGACCGTGGCGAACCGCTGGAACACGCGCACGGGGTCGTCCGAGCTGAGGACGGTGACGGCCGAGCCCAGGCGGATCGTCTCGGTGCGGGCGGCGATCGCGGCGAGCACGACCTCGGGGGCCGAGACGGCGAAGTCCTTGCGGTGGTGCTCGCCGACGCCGATGAAGTCGAGGCCCACCTGATCGGCCAGGACGGCCTGCTCCACCAGGTTGCGGATGGCCTGGGCGTGCGTGACCGGGCTGCCGTCGAGGCGGTCGGTGATGTCGCCGAAGGTGTCGAGGCCGAACTCGAGGGGGTGTGCCATGCGGGTGCTCTCCAAATTCATACGTTTGCATCATTCTAACCGATGGAGAGCGATCGCGGGAGGGGGCCGGGCCGGTGGCCGGCCGGATCGACGCACAGTAGCGTCGAACCACCGATATGGCGTCGAACCACCGACTTGCGTGGTTCGACGCCACATCGGTGGTTCGATTTGAGCGCGCCAGAGGCCGTCAGAGGCGGTCGAGCGGGTTCGCGGCGATGCGGTCGCGCATGCCGCTCCGGATCGTCCGGCCGGCCTCGGACCCGGGCTTCCGGTGCGCCTGCGCCGACATCAGCCCGCCGAACTCGACGCCGAAGCCGTCGCGCGGGACCCGCTCGACGAGGGCGCCGACGAGCTCGGTCGGCCAGTCGTCGCCGCCCACCCCCGACACGTCGAGGCTCGTCGCGCGTTCGAGCAGGTGCCCCTCGACGTCGAGGCCGGGCGAGACCGCGGGCCACATGTGCCGCACGATGACGTCGACCACCCGTTGCGACCGGTCGGCCGACCACCCCGCCCCGGTCGCGAACACGCGGGCGACCTCTCCGCCGGCCCGCTCGAAGGGCTCGGCGTGGCTGTCGAACGGGCCGGCCAGTCCGACGTCGTGCAGCGCCGCAGCCACGAACAGCAGCTCGTGGTCGAACTCGAGCCCCTCGCGTCGACCCAGGGCCACGGCGAGCGCCGCCGAGCGTCGGCTGTGCGCGAGGAGGGCCGAGCTCGACACGACGGCGGCCGCCTCGAGGGCGCGGGCGGCCACGGGCGTAGGAGGCGCGAGCAGGTCGTCGAGGACGGCGGCGGTCGGTCGGGGCTCGGCGGTCGGTCGGGGCTCGGCGGTCGGTCGGGGCTCGGCGGTCATGGCAGGAACTCTACGAGTGGACAGGTCCTGCCACGAGTGGCAGTGTTGCCACCGTCCGTCGACATCGCGCCACACCGCCAGCCGGCCTGGCAGCCCGCCAGCCCGCCAGCCCGCCAGCCCGCCAGCCCGCCAGCCCGCCAGCCCGCCACGATGTGGACACGACGCCACCAGAAAAGATGGCGCGGTGTCCACTTCGTGGCGGCGTGCGGCTCGCCCCACCCCAGGAGACCCCATGCCCCCGTTCCGCACCGTCGCTACGATCGTCGCTGACGGCGTCGCACCCTTCGAGTTCGGGGTGCTCTGCGAGGTGTTCGGCCTGGACCGGACCGACGAGGGCGCGCCTCCGTTCGAGCACCGCATCGTGACCGAGCACCCGGGGCTCGTCCGCACGAACCAGGGCTTCTCGATCACGGTCGACCTCGACCTGGGTGCCGCAGCCGACGCCGACGTCATCTGCGTGCCGGCTCTCTGGAACCGGCCCGACCAGGCCGAGCTCGTCTCACCGGCCGTGCGCGAGCTGCTCGTCGCGGCCGAGGCCCGCGGGGCGTGGTTGCTCAGCGTGTGCAGCGGGGCGTTCGTCCTGGCCGAGGCCGGGCTCCTCGACGGACGCCGGGCGACGACGCACTGGCGCTACTCGGACGCCCTGCAGCGCGACCACCCCGCGATCGAGGTCGACGCCGACGTGCTCTTCGTCGAGGACCGCCGCGTCATCACGAGCGCGGGCACGGCCGCCGGCATCGACGCCTGCCTGCACCTCGTCCGCCGCGAGCACGGCGCCGCCGCCGCGAACGTGATCGCCCGCCGGATGGTCGTGCCGCCGCACCGCGACGGCGGTCAGAGCCAGTTCATCAAGACGCCGCTCCCGGTCGAGGTCGACGACTCGCTCGCGCCGCTCACCGACTGGATGCTCGGGCACCTCCGCGACGACCTGAGCATCGAGGGGTTGGCCGCGAGGGCGCACATGTCGCCGCGCACCTTCGCCCGTCGCTTCAAGGCCGAGCTGGGGGCGACGCCCGGGGCGTGGCTCACCCGCCAGCGCCTCCTGCGATCACAGGAGCTGCTCGAGGCGACCGGGCTCGGCATCGACGCGATCGCCGACGAGGTCGGCTTCGGTTCGGCGGCCGTGCTGCGACACCACTTCTCGCGCGTGCTCGGCACGACCCCGCGTGCCTACCGCTCGACCTTCGGCGGCGTCGACGACGTGCGCGACCTCGAGCGGGCGGGAGCCGCCAGCGCCTGAACGGGACGGTCCTTGACAGGCCGACCCGCGCCTCCTAGGTTAACTACTCAAGTAGCTAACCAAAGGAGCAGTCGTGCTCGACGACGGGACGCCGATCTTCCAGCAGCTCGCTGCGCAGATCGAGAAGGACGTGCTCGACGGCACCTACGCCGACGAGGCACCGGTGGCGTCGACCACCGAGCTCGCCGCGTTCTACCGGATCAACCCGGCCACGGCCGGCAAGGCCGTCAACCTGTTGGTCGACCGCGGCATCCTCTACAAGCGCCGGGGCGTCGGCATGTTCGTCGCGACCGGTGCCCGCGAGCGCCTGGCCGAACACCGCCGGGCGCGCTTCGCCGACGAGTACGTGCGCCCGCTGGTGGCCGAGGCACGCGCGCTGGGCATCGACACTGCCGCCCTCCACCACCTGATCGAACAAGAGGACCAGTCATGAGCCCCGTGATCGAGATCACCGACCTGAGCCGTCGTTACGGCTCCTCGCGCGCCCTGGACGGCGTCGACCTCAGCGTCGACGAGGGTGTCATCTGCGGCCTCCTCGGCCGCAACGGCGCCGGCAAGACGACGCTGATGGCCTGCGTCGCCGGCCAGGAACGGCCGTCGGGAGGCGCGGTGCGGGTCTTCGGCCGAGAGCCCGCGGACCACGCCGACGTCCTGTCGCGGGTGTCGTTCGTGCGTGACAGCCAGCGGTACCCGGACGGCTTCCGACTGAAGCACGTGCTCTCGGTGGCACCGGCCTTCCACCGCGGGTGGGACGCCGCGCTCGCCCGCGACCTCGCCGCCGACCTGCGGGTGCCCGAGAAAACCGACCTGAAGAAGATGTCGCGCGGGCAGCTGTCCGCCGCGTCGATCGTGATCGGCATGGCCTCGCGGGCCCCGCTGACCATCTTCGACGAGCCCTACCTCGGACTGGACGCCACGGCCCGGCAGCTGTTCTACGACCGCCTGCTCGCCGACTACTCGGCCCACCCCCGCACGATCCTGCTCTCGACCCACCTGATCGACGAGATGGAGGCCCTGCTCGAACGGGTGGTCGTGCTCGACGAGGGTCGGGTGCGGCTCGACTCCGACGTCGACCAGGCGCGGGCTTCCGCCTACCAGGTCGCCGGGACGGCATCCGCCGTCGACCGGTTCGCCGCCGGGCGCCTCCTCCTGTCGCAGCACGCGGTCGGCGGGCTGAAGACGGCGGTGGTCGACGGCGTCGCCGACCACACCACGCGAGCCGACGCCGCCGCCGCGGGCATCGAACTCTCGGGGGTCTCACTGCAACAGGTCGTCGCGGCCCTCGGCTCGCGCGACACCGAACTCGAAGGGGTCACCTCGTGAACCGCATCCTGCCCGTCGTCCGACTGCAGTTCGCCCGTCGGCGCGGCGTGCTGCTCGTGCCGTTGCTCATCGTCGCCATCACGTTCGCCGTCACCGTGGTGATCCAGGTCACGCTGCAGCGCTCGGGCGCCTACGACGACGGCGCCTCTTACGCCACCGGGGCGCGCTTCAACCCGGGGGTCGTGTGGGCCCAGTCCGGGTACCTCGTCGCCATGGGCGTCGCCTCGGTCGCCTCGACCTTCCCCCTCGCGGCCTCGTTCGGGGCGACGCGGCGGGCGTTCGCGCTGGGCACCGCCGTGACCCACACCCTCGTCGCGCTCTACCTGACCGGGGTGTTCGCCGCCCTGCTCGCGCTCGAGGTGCTGACCGACCACTGGTTCGGTGGCTTCTACGTCTTCGACGTCAACGTCCTCGGTGCCGGCGACCTGGGCGTGCTCGTCCCGATCGTGTTCCTCGGCGCCCTCGTCGCCCAGACGGCCGGCGGGGTGTTCGGAGCGGCCTGGCTGCGGTTCGGGCCGCGGGGCCCGCTCGGCATCTCGATCGGCGTCGTGCTCGTGCTGGCTGTCGCGCTCCTGGCGGCCGGCCCCTCGCTGCCCGCCGTGTTCGCGAACTACCAGAGCTGGTGGGCGGCGCTCACCGCGGCACTGCTGGCGGCGGCGGCGATCGCGGGGACGTTCGCGTTCCTGCGCCGCGCCTCCGTCCGCTGACCCGGGGCCGTGGTCAGTCGAACGTCAGCTCGTCGGACGTGCTGATGCGCATGAGGTACGTGACGGTGAACGGGACGTCCTCGTCGATCGTGTAGCGCTTGCCGTCGAAGAGCGACTGGGCACCGACGACTAGGTGGGCCGTGCCGGCCACCCCGGGCACCTGCCACTGGCCCGACGGGCCGGGCACGATCGAGACGACGGGGTGCACCGGCACCGTCCACGTCGGGTCGTCGGTGACCCGGTCGTCGACCTGGCGGCCGAAGGGGCAGCCGGCCGGCAACAGCACCTGCTGCGTGACGCACTGCTCGTCGAGCTGCTGATCGACCATGTCCTGCACGGCCTCGACGAACGCGTCCCGGGGCTGCACCTCGATCGACACCCCCGACGTCGCCCCGACGGTGAGCACGTCGGCCTCGACGGTCGGCGCCTCGAGGTAGCGCGACGAGTGGTCGAGCTCGAACCGCGACGGCGCGAGCACCGTGAACCGGGTCGCGACGTCGGGGGCGTCGGTCGTGACGTCGCGGCCGTCCACCGTGAAGCGGGAGTCGTGCTGGGGCGTCACGTCGAGCTGCGCGGTGGGCGCCTGCACGAAGCGCCACGAGTGGAACAGCCCGAACCGGGTGCCGACCCGCTGCACGACGAACTGCGACTGCGCGGGGGCCGCGGCCGTGGCCGACGTGCCCTGCATCGAGTACGAGAGCGTGATCGCGTGGGTGTCGTCACCGAGGTCGACGTCGCCCACCTCGGTCACGTCGTCGATGCCGCCGAGCGACGGCACCTCGAGCAGCGCGTCGGCCAGCTGGTCGGTCGGCGTGACGCCCGCGAGGGTCAACGCGCTCGACGTGTCGCCGCGATCGACCGCCGCCACGTAGCCGCGGGCGAACCCGGCGGCGCTGTAGACGGTGGCGTTCAGGGCCACGACGGTGACCCAGAAACCGATCAGCACGAAGAGCAGCGCCCCGCCCCAGATCGCGACGAACGGCCAGCCGAGCGGTGGACGTGTCTCCTCCCCCACAGACGACGACATGACGACAACAATAGGAGGCGCGGGTCACGAACTCCCGAGCACCACCGCCGTCGCGGGTAGATTGGTGGCCTCCCCCACCCCCTCCCGAAAGGTGCTCGTCGTCGTGAGCGTGGCCCTCTCCGCCGAACAGCAGGCGCTGTACGACGCGATCGAGAACACCCGCGAGCACATCTTCGTCACGGGCCGGGCCGGCACGGGCAAGTCGACGCTGCTGAACCACCTGTCGTGGAACACCTCGAAGCAGATCGTCATCTGCGCCCCCACGGGCGTCGCCGCCCTCAACGTCGGCGGCCAGACGATCCACTCGCTGTTCCGCCTCTCGGTGGGGCTCATCGCGGACCACGACATCGAGCAGAACGCCGAGCTGCGCAAGCTGCTGAACACCATCGACACGCTCGTCATCGACGAGGTCTCGATGGTCAACGCCGACCTGATGGACGCCATCGACCGCTCGCTTCGCCAGGCCCGGCAGCGCAAGCACGAGCCGTTCGGCGGCGTGCAGGTCGTGCTGTTCGGCGACCCGTACCAACTGCCGCCGGTGCCGGGCGACGCCGAAGAGCGCGAGTACTTCCGCGACAACTACCGCTCGATGTGGTTCTTCGACGCCAAGGTGTGGGCCGAGGCGAGCCTGCGCATCTACGAGCTGGCCTTCATCCACCGTCAGACCGAGGGCGACTTCAAAGAGATGCTGAACGCCGTGCGGCACGGCCGGGTCACGGCCGAGATCGCCGGGGCACTGAACGGCGCCGGAGCCCGCCCCGTGCCGACCGACGGCGGGGCCATCACCCTGGCCACGCGCAACGACACGGTCAACCGCATCAACAAGGTCGAGCTCGATCGCCTGTCGGGCAAGGTGATGACCGCCAAGGCCGAGGTCAGCGGCGAGTTCGGCGGGCGGGCCTACCCGGCCGACGAGGCCCTCGAGCTCAAGGTCGGGGCCCGGGTGATGTTCCTCCGCAACGACTCCGAGCAACGGTGGGTCAACGGCACCACGGGCGTCGTCACCCGGGTGCGCGACACCGTCTTCGTCGAGGTCGACGGCGAGGTGCACGAGGTGCAGCCCGTCGTCTGGGAGAAGCACAAGTACTCGTACTCGGCGACCACCAAGCAGCTCAAGAAAGACGTCGTGGCCGAGTTCACACAGTTCCCGCTGCGTCTCGCCTGGGCCGTCACGATCCACAAGTCCCAGGGCAAGACCTACGACCGGGCCATCGTCGACCTCGGCTCGCGGGTGTTCAGCGCGGGGCAGACCTACGTCGCCCTCAGCCGCATCACCTCGCTCGAGGGGCTGTACCTGTCGCGCCCGCTGCGGCCGGCCGACATCATCGTCGACCTCGACGTGCGCCGCTTCATGAGCGAGGCGTCGCGCGTGCCGGCCATCGAGGCAGCCGCCGACGCCGGCGTGGGCGACGACACGACGACCGCTGCCGCGGGCTGACCGTCCGGTACGACCAGGCGGCGGCCCGGCGGTTCGTCCGGTCGACCCGTGCGCTCGTCCGGTCGGCCCGTCGGCGATCGGCTAGGCGGCGGCCTTCGCGGCGGCGAGGTCGGTGAACAGTTCGGTGCTGAAGCGATACGCGGCGCACACCTCGTCGAGAACGTCCTCGCGCTCGACGGCCGACCAGGCCACCGCGTCGAGCTGGCGGCGATAGGTCGTCTTGAACGACTTCGGCTCGGCGATCTCGGCGAACAGGAAGAACCCGACGCCGTTCGTGTCGAAGCCGAACCGGCGCTGCAGGATGCTGCGGATCAGGTGCCCGCCCGACAGGTCGCCGAGGCAGCGCGTGTAGTGGTGCGCGATGAAGCCGCCGGCCCAGCTCGACGCCTGCTCGATGCGGTCGACGTACGCGCGGGTGGTCGGCAGCGGCGAGATGCGGGCCCGCCAGTCGCCACCGAGCAGGAACGCCAGGTCGGCCTCGATGGCTGGCAGCCGGGTCAGCCCCGGGGCGAGGAACGGAGCCACGACCGGGTCGCCCGACCACCGCACGGCGGCGTCCTCGAGGGCGGCGTAGACGAAGTAGTGCTGGGCGAGCAGCTGCACGTAGTCGTCACGTGTGCCCCGGCCGATCAGCAGGTCGGTCATGAACGAGCAGCCGACGTCGGCGGGGACCCGCTCGGCCGTGCGCTCGCGCACCGCCTCGGAGAAGGGGATGACGACGGTCATGGTGCGCACCTCCTGGGTGACCTGGGTTAGGTGACCCTAACCCTAGTCAGGGAGGCGCGGTGCCGGTAGCCCCCGGGGCCGATCTCGGCAGACGTGCAGCCAGCCCGCAGCCCCCTGCGAGGCGGGACGCGGCGCGGCGAGACGCGGCGCAGCGCGGTTCAGCGGCGGCGGCGCTCGGCACCCACGGCGGTGGCGAGCAGCAGCAGGCCGCCGGCGAGGTGGGTGATGTTGTCGCCGAGGTTGAACGCCAGGAAGTTGACGTCGGTGCCCTCGAGGAAGAAGCCGACGACGCCGAAGACGACGAAGATCAGGCCGATCCAGGTGTTGATGTAGCGGGCGCTCGCTCGCGAGGACGCCCCCGCGATGATCAGCGCGGCGCCGACCAGCACCCAGACGACGACGAGCGCGGGGTTGAGGTTCCAGACGAACCAGAGCGAGGCGCCCTGGGTGGAGAAGAACGTGCCCATGTCCTCGACGAGGAACCCGATGGCGCCGAGCAGCAGGAAGACCGTGCCGACGAACAGGCCGGCCCCGCGGTTGGGCGACTCGCGGATCGTCGGCTCGTAGGGGGCCGGGGTCGCGGTCGTCGTGGTGCCGTGGGTGTTGCTCATGGTGAGGGTGCCTCTCGTCAGGTGGGTCAACGTCCAGTATGCCCGCCCCCCGCGGCGGGCCGCCCGAGCCGGACGGGCGCGTGGCTGGCAAGATCGACCCCATGACCCCGACGCCCCTCCGCCTGGTCGTGGCGATCAACCCCGGCGCCTCAGCCGGCGGCCGGAAGCACCTCGCCGACGGGGTGCTCGCCGGGCTCCGCGACGCCGGCCACACGGTCGTGCCGCTGACCGAGTCGAGCTACGACGACCTCGTGGCCGCGGCCCGCCGCGAGCTCGACCCCGACCACGGCGAACGCCCCGACGCCCTGGTCGTCGTCGGCGGCGACGGCATGGTGAACCTCGGGGCCAACCTCGTCGCGGGCACCGACGTGCCGCTGGGACTGGTGCCGACGGGCACCGGCAACGACACGGCCCGGGCCTTCGGGCTGCCCCACGACGACGCCGAGGCGGCCACGCGCCTCCTGGTCCGACTGCTCGAGGGCGAGCCGACCACCATCGACGCCGGTCGCGTGCTGCAGGCCGACGGCCGGGCCACCTGGTTCGCCTGCATGGTCTCGGCGGGCTTCGACGCCGTCGTCAACGAACGCGCCAACCGGCTGAGCTGGCCCAAGGGTCGCCGACGCTACGACGTCGCCCTCGCCATCGAGCTGGTGCGGCTGCCGAAGATCGCGTACCGCCTCGAGCTCGATGGGGTCGCGTCGACGGTCGAGGGCACCCTGATCTCGGTCGGCAACGGCCAGTCGCTCGGCGGCGGGATGAAGGTCACACCCGACGCCGTGCTCGACGACGGGCTGCTCGACGTGCTCGTGGTCGAGCGGCTGACGCGCTGGCAGTTCGTGCGGCTGTTCCCGAGCGTGTTCCGCGGCACCCACCTGAGCCACCCGAACGTGACCGTCCACCGCGTGCGTCGAGCCGTGATCGAGGCCGACGGGGTCGCCGCCTACGCCGACGGCGAGCGCGTCGGGCCGCTGCCCGTCACGGTCGAGGTCGTCCCCGGCGCCCTGCGCGTCTACGCCGCGCTCGGTCGCTGACCGTCGGCACGAGCCCAGGAGTCACGCCCGGCAGCTAGGGGACCACGCGCTCCGGGCACCGCCGACCTCAGCCGCGGTGCAGCGTCTCGCGGGGGTACTCGCCGAACCGCTGCTGGTACGCGGCCGAGAACCGGCCGAGGTGGGCGAAGGCCCAGTGCCGGGCCACGTCGGCGACGGTCGTCGCGTCCGGGGTGGCTTCGCGCAGGGCCTCGTGCACGCGCTCGAGGCGGATCTCGCGCAGGTAGGCCGTGGGCGTGGTGTCGAGGTGACGACTGAACGCTTGTTGCAGCCCGCGGGGGGTGAGCCCCGCCTCCCGGGCGATGTCGACGGCCGAGATCGGCAGGTGCGCGCTGGCGTGCATGTACTCGACGGCGAGGCGGAGGCTCGCGTTGCGCGGTGCGAGCAGGGCGGCGGGCATCGGGCTCGACGTGTGGGCGAAGGTGTCGAGCAGGGCGCCGGCGGCCAACCGGGCCATCTCGGTGCGCATCAGGTCGCTGGGTTCGCCCGAGCCCAGGTAGGCACGACCGATCAGGCGGACGGTGGCGTGCCAGGCCTGCACGGCGGCGGACGAGACGGGGGCGGCGTGGTCGAAGCGGATCGTGCCGGGCATGATGCCGTGACGCTCGGCCGCGACCTCGTCGACGACCGACTTCGACAGGTGCAGCAGGCTCTGGTTGACGTCCTCGGTGGTGAACTCGAACTCTCGCCCCTCGGGGAAGAGGATCGGTCGCCCGACGGCGCCGGCCACCTCGTCGCGACCGTTGTCGACGGTCGAGCGTCCGGCGAGCAGCCAGTGCACGACGTGCTCGTCGCCGGCCGCCGCCTGGCCGTCGACGCGACCCATGAACATCGTCGAGCGCAGGGTCATGGCACCGTCGCCGACGATGGTGTGGCGGAACGCGAAAGGCGCCTCGGTGGGGACGACGTGGAAACCACGTCCGTTGTACCCGGCGCTCAGGATCTCGACGGCCTCGTCCAGATCTCGTCCGCGCGCGTCGAAGCGGATCTTGTCGTCCTGGGCAGCCATCTCAGCGAATTGTTGCACGCACTCCAAAGCCCGCACCAGTCGGCCGAAGGGGGTTGACAGCGACTGCCTTCGCGTCTAGCCAGCTCTCCTTCCTGACCACGCCCGCACCCGCCCCCGCACCTGCCCCCGCACCCGCCCCGCAGCCGCAGCCGCAGCCGCAGCCGCAGCCGCCCCCGCCCCCGCAGCCGCACCCGCCCCCGCACCCGCACCCGCACCCGCACTCGGCGGCAACTCCTGATCCGTGCTGCAACGCGTGCATCACCACCCCGCACTCCACGGCGACTCGCGGCTGGAGGCAGGACTTCTCGACGAGGGGTCGACCCGGTCGCGTCGGTCGGCAACTTCGGCATCCGACAGAAGCCGCGGAGGTCGAAGCGCGCGTCAGGCGTTCTCGGAACCCGGAGCAGGAATGCCGGTCACCCGGGCGACGCGTCGGACCTTCGCCTGGGCTCGGGCGACGCATCCTCCCGGACGGCGTCGCCGGGCTGTCTCTCAACAGCCACGGACGTCGGCTCGACCCGAGGTCCGTGTCGTCGACACGCTCGTGGACCATGACAACGATCGCCGAACTCGTCTCAGCCGCCGGAGGACTCCTCCACAAACGGGACCTGGTCGCCCTGGGCGCCACCGACCGACACCTGACCGTCGCGGTCCGTTCACGCACGGTCAGCAGACCCCGGCGTGGGTGGTACTCCACCTGGGAGCGTGGAGACCCTCGATACGTCGCGGTCGCCGTGGGTGGTCGACTCACCGGCGCATCCGCGTTGCATCAGCTGGGGGCATGGACGTGGACCCGTCCGCCGGTCACGGTGTCGGTACCCGTGACCGCTTCGCGGCTGCGACGGCGGCGTGGAGTCCGAGTCGTGTGGGACCCAGTCGAACTCTCTGATCGGGGTTCGACCTGGGCCGTCGACCCTCGTGACGCCCTGGCTCGGGCAGTCGTCGAGACGCGATCGTTCGAGGATGCGGTCATCCTCGTCGACTGGGCCAGACGGGCCGGCATCGTCGAGGGCGACGACGACGCGGCCGAGGTGCTGTCCCGGAGACGTGCCGACGCGGCCGGCCTCGTAGCGTGGAGCGATCCGGGCGCCGAGAGCATCCTCGAGAGCGCGGCGGGCACGAGGTTGCGGCGGGCAGGGCATCACGTCGCCCGCCAGGTGCCTGTCTCCGGCACCTCGAAGATCATCGACATGGTCGTCGACGGGATCATCGGGCTCGAGACCGATGGAAGAGCGCACCACGAGACACGCTTCGACAAGGATCGACTCAAGGACGCCGACATCGCCCACGACGGTCTGGTCCCGTTCCGGGCGGGGACGGTGATGGTGCAAGACATGTGGGGCGTGACGGTCGGCGCGATCAGAGCTCTCATCCGGACGGCGGGCGGTCCGCGACCCGTCGCAGGTGTCGGGAACTCCTCA
The DNA here is from genome assembly GCF_001424645.1 of Frigoribacterium sp. Leaf415. Taxonomy (NCBI): domain Bacteria; kingdom Bacillati; phylum Actinomycetota; class Actinomycetes; order Micrococcales; family Microbacteriaceae; genus Frigoribacterium; species Frigoribacterium sp. Leaf415. Next base: position 3,072,566 of record NZ_LMQR01000001.1, on the reverse strand, counting down.
CTGCCGCGAGTGCTCGGACCACGAGGACGCAGGGCCTGGCGGCTCGCTCCACCTCGGCGACACACGGGTCAGGAGTTGCCGACTGCGGCAGGCTGACGAGGCAGGGCGAGGGGTGCAAGGCGGCGACCTTGGGGGTGGGACAGGTGGCCGCCGCACTGAGCTCGCGGCGGGACGGAGGAGGAGGGAACGGAGGCGCGACTGAGCGGGCCGGCGAGCAGGCCAGCGAGCAGGCCAGCGAGCAGGCCAGCGAGAGGGCCGGCGAGCGGGCGGCGAGCGGGGCGGCGAGCGGGCGGCGAGCGGGCTCGCAGCAGGCGGGCCTACGGTCGACGACATGAGCCTCGACGACATCACCCTGACCACGATCCGCGGCGAGTCCACCACGTTCGGCGCCTACGCCGACAAGGTCGTGATGGTGGTGAACGTGGCCTCGCGCTGCGGCCTCGCACCCCAGTACGAGAAGCTCGAGGCGCTGCAGAAGCAGTACGGCGAGCAGGGTTTCACGGTGCTGGGCTTCCCCAGCAACCAGTTCTTCCAGGAGCTCTCGAGCGGCGAGGCCATCGAGGAGTACTGCTCGGCCACCTGGGGCGTGACCTTCCCGATGATGGAGAAGGTCAAGGTCAACGGCCGGGGCGAGCACCCGCTCTACACCGAGCTGAAGAAGGCCGCCGACGCCGAGGGCAAGGCCGGCCGCGTCAAGTGGAACTTCGAGAAGTTCGTGATCACCCCCGGCGGCGCCGTGCACCGCTTCCGTCCGACGACCGAGCCCGACGCCCCCGAGGTCGTCGCGGTCATCGAGGAGGCGCTGGCCGGCTGACCGGGCGGCTGCGGTCGGTCAGCGGCCGGCCGCGTACCGGGCCTGCACGGCCGAGGCGGTCTGGGCCGAGTTGTTGTAGATCGTCGTGCCGTCGACCGAGCCGACGAAGAAGCCGTTCGTGGGAGCCGAGGGCAGGCCGCTGAGCGGGGCGTAGCCCACGCGCCAGTAACCGGCGGCCGTCTGCACGGTCTTGTTCGTGGTGTCGGTGACGACCGCGACGCCGTCCACGTAGATGATCGTGCTCGTGCCCGAGAGGGTGGCGACCACGTGGTGCCAGGCACCGTCGTTGTACGAGACCGGCGTGCTCGTGGCCTTGGTCGTGCTCGAGGTGGGGCGCACGCCGAGGGCGATCTTGCCCGCCGTGGTGAGGTAGAGCGCACGGTCGGCGGTCGTGTTTGTGCCGGTCTGCGCGGCGGTGAACGCGGCGAGGGTGCCTCCGGCGGCGCTGGTCGTGCGGAACCAGGTCTCGATCGTGAAGGCGGCCTGACCGGTGAGGTTGACCGCGGTCGTGACCTGGCCGGTGCCGTCGAGTTGCAGGTAGGGGCTCTGGTTGGTGGCGCACGAGCCGGCGGCGAACGTCGCCCCGCCGCTCAGGGTGCCCACGCGGGCGAACGAGCTGCCGTCGGCGGTGGTCGTGCCCGACGTCTCGTTGTACGGGAAGCCGTACGAGGTCTGCGAGTTGTAGGTGTCCTGCAGGCAGTCGTAGTTCCCGGCACCGAAGCTCGACGTCGGGTTCGCGGTGGGCGCGGCGAACGCCGCGTGCGCGCCGCCCGAGACGACGAGGGTGAGTGCGAGACCGCCACCGATCGCTGCCAGGCCGATCGCGCCTCCTGCCGTCCGGAGGCGACGGAGGCGCCGCTCGCGTCGTCGCTGCACGCGGCGGCCTGCGGGGGCGGTCACCCGCGGCGACGCGGGGCGCTCGTCACGGTCGTCACGCAGCAGGTACCGGTCGTTGCGGCTCAGCAGGACGACGAGGATCAGCAGTCCGCCGGTGACCAGCAGGTGGCCGTACTGGTGGCCCGCGGCCCAGACGAAGGGTGTGCCGACGTAGGGCACGCGCAGGAAGCCGACGCCGATGACGGCGCTGCGATCGATCGGCGTCGAGTCGACGCTGGGGTTGGCGTCACCCTTGGTGACGATCTGCCCGGCCTGGCCGTTGTCGTGGTAGCGGTGCAGACGCAGGTGGCCGGCCTGGTCGGGGTCGTCGAAGAGCAGCACCTGGCCACGGTGCACGTCGGCCGCCGCCACGGGCTTCGCGACGACGACGTCGCCGGGGTGGATGCGGGGCTCCATCGAGCCGGTCATCACGGTGGTGGGGCTCCAGCCGAGGGCGGCGGGGGCGGCCGCGTAGACCATCAGGCCGAGCAGCGAGTAGAGCACGACGCGCGACGCGGTGCCGAGGGCCAGGCGCGTCCAGTCGAGCCACGAACGAGAGGCACCCAGGGGCACGGTGATCGAGGCCGCGGCTGCGGTGGCGGGCCGCAGCTTCAGGTCGATCGTGCTCATGGGTGCCTCTGCTCGGGGGTGGTGCGGGTGATGCGGTGTCGGGCCGCCTGGTGCGGTGGTGCGGTGGTGCCGTGCTGCGGTGGTGCGGGGTTCAGCCGGGGCTCGGGCCTCAGCTGTTCTGGGCCTCCCAGGTGAGGCCGAGGCTCGCGGTGCCGCCCTGGGTCGTGTTGGGGGCGGTGTTCGAGACGGTGTAGGTCACCTGGTAGGTGCGGGTCTCGGACGCGGTGCCGGTGGGGGCCCAGGTGCCGACGCCGTTGGAGTAGTTCGTGTAGCTGGTGCCGAAGGCGGCCAGCGTGCCGCTGTAGAGGCTCGAGCCCGACGAGAGCGGGGTGAAGCCGGTGCACGAGCCGAAGCCGCCGCCGGTCCCCTGCACGACGCTCAGCGTGATGTTCGACGCGAGGTTGTTGGTCGTGGCGGCGCCCGTGCCGTAGAGCTTGACGGCCGAGGCGAGCGAGCCGGTGCTGGTGACGGCGATGCAGTTGCTGCCGGTCTGGCCGGGCTTGAGGTTCGTGGCGGTGAAGAGCGCGGTGTTGCTGTCGTCGTCGGTCAGGGCGACGGTGCCGGCGGTCCAGTTGCTGGTGGGGTTGACCGTGGTCGACGAGAAGGCCGAGTACGACGCCGTCGAGACGACGATGCCCGAGGCGACGAGGGCGGCGGGGATGGCGATCCAGGCGGCGATGCGGGCGATGCGGGGCGTGGGACGGGACATGGTGAACTCCAAGGGCGAGAGGGGGAACAAGGGGATGTCGGGGGCCACTCCGGCGAGGCGACTCAGGGGCCTCGCCGGTGAGAAGCTCACCTCCCGAACCGTTCTGGTTTCGAGTGGTCGTTGTTCTCAAGTGGTACGACAATCAAATTACTCAGGACCCGAGAGGCACGCAAGGCGAAGCATGTCCCCAGTGGTGGGGGTGTCACGATCGTCGAGATTCTTGTTGACTGAGCGGGTGCCACGGACGGCACGCTCGACGTGTCACGGAGGACCCCTTGCTCATCTCGCCACCCCGGGCCGACCCCGGTCTCGACCCCGGCCTCGCCCCCGGCGACCTCGGCCGCCTGCTCGAGTCGTTCCGGCTGTTGATGCTGAACCACTCGCGCGTGCTCGACCACCAGGGCGACCTCTTCGGCCTGGGCGACACCGACATCCGGTTCCTCTTCTACGTGTGGGCCACGGACGACCTGGTCACCCCCAAGCGCGCGGCCGACCACCTCGACCTCTCGTCGGGCGCCATGACCAACCTCGTCGATCGCCTCGTCGAGGCAGGCCACCTCGACCGCCGCCGCAACCCCGCCGACCGTCGCAGCGTCATCGTCAGCCGCACCCCGCGCGGCGTGGAGGTCACCACCGCCATCGCGAGCGCCTACGCCGCCGCGTTCGCCGACGTCGTTCCGGCGTCGCAACACGGCGCCCTCGCCGACACGCTGCTCGACCTCGGCCGGGCGTTCGACCGCCACGGCGTCGGCGCCGTCGACGCACCCCACGCCGCCGCCTGACCCGCGTCGACCGCGGCGCCGGGTGCCAGAACGGGCACCAGAACGGGCGAGTCCGAGGCGGGCGGGCGAGCGCGACGGCCCGCCGACGACGAACTCGCCCGTTCAGGCCGTAGGTCGCGGCTCGGGCCCTACGGGATGAGGCGGCGCAGCCGTGCGGCGTCGGCCAGGTCGGCCCGGAAGCGGTCGAGCGTCGACAGCGTGTAGAGCCCGTCGATCTGCTGGTCGACCCAGAGCTGGTGGATGCGCTTGAGGTCGGCCTGGCGGCTCTTCCAGCCGATCCCGTCGATCACGGCCATGACGGTCTGTCGCGGCAGCCGCACGTCGGCCATCTCCTCGATCTCGCGCACGGCGTCGGTCAGCTTCGAACCGGTCGAGTCGAACCCCTTCGCCGCGACGACGATCGCGGGCTCCTCCGCCGAGGGGATCACCAGGTCGCACGGCGCCGTGCGGTTCGCCCGACCGGTGAACCGCGTCCGCGTGCCGCAGGCGAGCCCGAGGTCGCGGGCGATGGCCTCGATCTCGTCCTCGAGCCGGCGGCCCGACACCCCGGCGCGGATCGCCGACGCCCGGGTGCCGGCCCGCGCCGAGAGCAGGTCGCCGAAGTCGTACGTGCGGTGCCGCTGCGACGCGACGAGGCGCACGAGTTCGAACTCGTCGTCGAGGTGGGCGACCAGCTCGTCGGCCCGTCCCCGCGCGAGCGTCAGCCAGCTCGGGGTGTCGAAGGCGTGCCGCAGCGAGTTGCGCAGCTTCTCCTGCGACAGCCCCACGGCGAGACCGAGGGCGGGCACCCACGCCGGGTGCTGCCGGGTCCACTCGGCGAGGTGGTCGCGGTCGACGACGGGCAGCTCGCCGAGGCTCGCCGCGGCCCGGCCGAGGTCGGTCGCCGCCGCCGAGGGGGCGGTCGGGTCGACGTGCGGGGTCATGCGCCCGAGCGACGCCACGTACTCGTCGAAGGTGGGGATCGTCACGGTCAGTCCCTCCCGACGAAGACGTACTCGGTGGCCGCCGTGCGGGTCGCCGTGCGGTGCGTGCCGAAGCTGTAGGTGTGGTCGACCACGCGCACCTCGACGTGCGGCTTGACCGTGCGCATCAGCTGCTCGATGTGCTCGCGGCTCGGCACGGCGTTCGACGAGTACGAGAGCACGAGCGCCCCGGCGTCGGCGAACTGCTCGAAGGTGCGCACGAGGGCGTCGTCGACCGTCCGCGGGTAGGCGAACGGCGTGAACAGCTTGACGATCTTCTTCGTCTTGGTCTCGGTCATGATCGTCTGCCCCCGCCAGTACACGGCCAGTCCCTGCAGGAAGTGGTACCGCTTCATGTAGTCCGCGTCGTCCCGAGGAGGCGCGTAGGGCGGATCGAGGTACACCAGGTCGGCGGGCGCTCGCCTCAGGTCGGCCACGTCGCCCTCGACGGCCTCGTGCGCGAGGCCGTCGTCGAACACGGTCGCGCCGTAGGCCCGGACGGCCGCCCGGAACTGCTCGGCCATGGTCATCCGCAGGTCGCGACGGCCGTCGTCGTAGCGCGCGCCGGTGAAGGTGAAGACGCCCCGGGGCTGCTTGCGCGCCGCGGCGAGCACGAGGCCGGCGATCGCCAGGTCGCGCTCGGCGCCGTCGAGCCGGTCGACGTGCGACCAGGCCGAGTCGAGGAACGCCCGGTCGTCGGCCGAGAAGAACACGCCGTCGAAGGTGCGGCGGATGACGTCGCGATCGTCGGCGGGCGGGCCGCAGATCTCGTCGACGAGGTCGTCCGACAGCGTCGTCGACCCGTTGACGACGGAGGCGCGGGCGATGACCGCGGGGAAGGCCAGGAAGTCGTTGCTCACGACCTGGCGACCTTCCGCCTTCATGAGGTACGAGACGACGCCCGACCCGCTGAAGGCGTCGATCGCAGTCGAGAGCCGAACCGCGCCTCCTTCGCCTTCGGGGTCGCGGGCAGGGACGGGCGCGACGCTCGAGAAGACGTCGTGCAGCACGGGCAGCAGCGCGTACTTCGAGCCCATGTAGCGCAGGCGGGGGAAGGCCGCGACGCGGGCGGGCACGGCGGCAGCCACGGGGGCGCTGGTCTCGCTCGCGACGGAGGGCACGAGCTCGACGGTCACCGGGCAAGTCTGCCGCACGTCAGCGGTCGGACGGGCTCCACGACTCGGTGTCGAGGTCGACGCGCGAGGCGTGCGGCACGCTGCCGGTGGTCGTGCCGGCGATCCGCAGGCTCTCTTGTCGCAGCTCGAGCTGGGCGACCACGAGCGCCGCGAGGTCGGTGAGGTTGGCGACCTGCTCGTCGCTGGCCGTGCTCGGCTCACGCCCGATCACCGAGAGCGTGCCGATCGTGTGGCCGTCGCGTCGGGTGAGGGGCACGCTGACGTAGAACCGCATGCCGAGCGGCCCGGTGACCAGCGGGCTGGTCGCCACGCGTCGGTCGGTCGCGGCGTCCTCGATGACGAGGGGCTCGGAGGAGTGCACGGCGCCGAGCGAGAGGTCGATGTGCCGGGCGATGTCGCCCACGGCCGGGTCGTAGTGGGTCGTGAACCACGTGCGGTCCTCGTCGATCACGGTCGCCAGGGCGATGGGCGCCGAGAACAGGCGGGCCGCCATGGCCGTGACGCGGTCGAGCGCCTCGTTGGGCAGGGTGTCGAGGACCTCGCTGTGGTCGAACGGCTCGGTGTCGCCCCCGCGCATCGAGCCGTCGCCGGTCGACAGGTCGCCCACGCCGTCCCGGTGGTCCGTCGTCTCGGTGATGACCACGTCGCGCATCATCGCGACGAGCTCGGCGCGGGTCGGCCGCTGCGCGGGGTCGCGGCTGGTCATGGCGCGCAGGGCCTGACGCCAGTGCTCGGGCAGCGGCTCGGGCAGCACCGGGTCGCGGGACAGTCGCGCGACCGCCGACTCGACGAGAGACCCGGGGAACTCGCGCCGGCGCGTGAAGCACTGCAGCAGCACCAGGCCGAGGCTGTAGACGTCGCTCGGGGGGCCGACCTCGCCACCCACCGCCTGCTCGGGGCTGAGGTACGCGGCGGTGCCGGTGGTGACCCCCTCGGCCGTGAGTCGTTCGACGTCCTCGGTGAGGGCGATGCCGAAGTCGGCCAGCTTGGCCCGGGCACGGGCCGCCTCGTGGTCGCCGTAGTCGACGAGCAGGATGTTCGACGGCTTGATGTCACGGTGCACGACCGAGTGGCCGTGGATGTAGTCGAGCGCCTCGGCCATGTCGTAGCCGATCTCGGCGATGTGCCGCGCGGCGAGCGCGCCGTGCCGCAGACGGTCTTCGAGGTTGAGCCCGGCGATCAGCGGCATCACGAGGAAGCGTTGGGGACCGTTCGGCCCCTGCTCGACCCCGGCGTCGAAGAGACCGACGAGGCCGTGGTGCTCGAGGCTGGACAGCACGCCGAGCTCGGCCTCTTGTCGGGCCGGATCGACCATCGCACTGTGGAAGACCTTGATCGCGACCGTGCGGTTGAGGCTCTCGTCGACGGCCTTGTAGACGGTAGCCATGCCCCCTCGGCCCACGACGGACTGCAAGCGGTAGCGCTCGGCGAGGACGCGATCGAGCGCGTCGTCCTGCTGTGGCGCGGCCATCGCCTCCCCCTCGTGACTCGTGTGGGGTCCATCCTGTCGCATGCGGGGCCATCAGGTGACGGTGGCGCGGGTGACGATCGCATCACGACGGGGTCACGGGCACCACCCGGGACCACCACCCGCGATCACGGCACGAGCCGCCCGGACCTTGCGATGCCCTGGGAGAACGGCATCGTCGGGAAGGCATCGAGCGGGCCGCCGGTTGAGTTGCCCATGACAACTTACGGAATCATCGGAGCAGGCAACATCGGCAGCCAGGTCGCCCGGGCGGTCATCGCCCACGGGCACGACGTCGTGATCAGCAACTCGCGCGGGCCCGAGACCCTCGCCGACCTCGTGGCCGACCTCGGCCCGAAGGCCCGGGCCGCCACCGCGACCGAGGCCGGTGCGGCAGGCGACGTGGTCGTCGTCACCGTCCCCCTCAAGAACGTCGACCAGGTGCCGGTCGAGCCGCTCGCGGGCAAGACCGTGATCGACACGAACAACTACTACTTCGAGCGCGACGGCCACATCGCCGCCCTCGACGCCGGCACCGACACGGTGTCCGAGATGCTGCAGCGCCACCTTCCGACCAGCAAGGTCGTCAAGGGCTTCAACCACATCATGGCCAAGGACATCACCACCGACGTCGCCCCGGCCGGGACCCCCGACCGCCGCGCCCTGGCCACGTCGAGCGACTCGCCCGAGGCCGTCGCCCTGATGACCGACCTCTACGACGAGCTCGGCTTCGACACCGTCGACGTCAGCCCGCTGTCCGAGAGCTGGCGCGTCGAGCGTGACCGTCCGGCCTACGTCGTGCGCCAGACGAAGGACGAGCTCGTCGCCAACCTCGCGAAGGCGAACCGGGTGCCACAGGCCTCCTGACCCGGCCGGGCGGTGACGCCGCCCGACGAACGCGACCCGCGCCTCCTGCAGGAGGCGCGGGTCGCGTCGTTCGTGGAGGTGCGGTCGGCCTCGCGACCGGTCAGGGCACCCAGCAGCGGTAAGCGGAGCCGGTCACGGCACGCTCGCTGGTCACGAGCGAGGTCGTGTAGGTCTGGGTGAACGTGTCGACGGCGGGCAGGTCGACGACCTTCCACCCGACCACCGCGCGGTTCTCGTTCAGCGCCTGCACCGCGCAGGCGACGTCGGTGCCGCCCGCGACGTTGATCGTGTACTGCACCTCGACCGCGTCGTCGCCGGCGACGGTGAAGCCGTAGTGGCTCACCTCGAGTTCGGCCGAGTCGCCGTCGAAGGCGACGAGCACGACCCAGGCCGCCACCACGACGGCCACGACGCCGCCCGCGACGAGGGCGATCAGCCGCGAGCGCCGGGCTCGGCCGGGGCGTCGGCCGTAGCGGTCGTCGAGCCGTGAGGCCGGGCTGACGCGCGCCGGGTCGAGGGTCTGCATGGCGTCAAGGGTAGGAGGCGCCGGCTCGGAACCGCATGGACGTCGCGTCCCTGCGGGGTCAGGCCGCGTCGGCCTCGAAGAGCATCGAGAGGTCGAGGGGCTCGGTGGGAGCGAGTTCGACGTACGTCAGGTCGTCGTTCACAGGAACAGCCCGTTGCTGAGGAAGAGGGCGGCGACGAGGCTGGCGCTCGCCCCGACGGCCGCCGTGGCGATGACGAAGAGGGTCGCCTGGCGTTCGGTCTCGCGGACCTCGGAGAAGGGGCTGCGACCCGTGTCGGAGCGGCGACGCGACGGCGTGAGGAGTGTCATGGTGTGTCCGTTCTCGGCAGCCCTGTGCTGCCTGCCCGTGATGCTGGTCTCTGGGGGCCGCGGCTCGTGCGCCGCGGCCCGCACCGCCCGTGAAGTCGGTACACACGAATGAAACCATGGGGTAGTTAGGCCATCTAGCTACTCGCTGAGGCTGTTCGCATTGCGGACAGCGCGCGCCTTCCGCAGCCCCGTCGCCGCACCTCCTTCGCCCCTCCCGGCCCGGAATCCAGCCGATTCGCGCCACCCCTCCCCCAACGGGGGCCTGTCCTCCTTTCGGGGGACCGGCAGACTGTCCCAGGCCCCAGGACGAGACCGACGGAGGCCGCGCCTCCTGCACTGCACGGATTGCGAACACACATGCCCCTGGTCGAGACCCCGACCCCCCGCCGACACGGCCGCCTGATCGCGGCGGTGGTGCGGGCCACCAAGCCCCTCTTCCACCTGCACCTCGCGCTCTACCGGCGCGAGGTGGCCCGCGCGCCCTTCCCCCGCGACGCCCGCCGCATGACCGTGGACGGCCCCGACCCCGACCGCCTGCTTTTCGTCGGCAGCATCGCCGTCGAGGGGTTCGGCGTGCTCGCCCACGACCTGACCTGCGCCAGCCAGACCGCGCGCCTGGTCGGGTCGGCCCGGGGCCGTGGCGTCACGTGGCACGAGGTCTCGGCACCCGTGCTGACGGCCGCCGAGGCCGCTCGGGTCGAGCTGCCGGCCGGACGTGCCGACGCAGCCGTGGTGCTGCTCGGCATCTGCGACGTGTTGCTCGCCACGAGCGGCACCTCGTGGGAGGCCTCGCTCCGTCGCCTCGCGGTCCGGGTGCGCGAGACGGCCGGCCCGGACTGCCGCATCGTCTACGTCGGCATCCCGCCGATGGCGGAGTTCCGGCCGATCCCGCCGGTCGCGAAGCGCCTGCTGACGCAGCAGATCGAACGACTCAACGCCCTGACGGCGCGGGTCGCCCTCACCACGCCCGGCGCCTCGTGGGTGCCGTTCCCCGAGTGGCGCTCGGAGGGGCTGTACCACCAGGAGCTGCTGTCGTGGGCCACCATGCACCGGCGATGGGGACAGGCGATCGCGCCGACCGTCGTGACGTCGCTGGTCGGTGCCGACGCCGGTGCCGGTGCCGGTGCCGGTGCCGGTGCCGATGCCGCCGACTCGCCCTGCGAGAGCGGCGCCGGGCCCGGCGTCCCGGCCTAGACGCCCGAGTCCGCCAGGCTGCCGACGCGGCTCGTGCCGTAGGTGTACACGTAGCAGACGACCGAGCGCTCGCCGTCGTCCCAGCCCTTCTCGGTCGGGGCGAGCACGCCGTAGTCGGCGAGGGACTCGTCGTACGAGGCCCCGACGTAGTCGTCGAAGGCCGCGTCGCAGAGGGCGGCCGCCTCGTCGAGGACCTCGACGCCGCCGGGGAACGCGCCACCGTCCAGCTCGCTCACCAGGTAGGCCTCCTCGTCGTGAGCCTCGTCGCAGGAGGTCGTCTCGACGTCGCCGGTGCCCTCGCGGCCGAGGTCGCCGACGGTGAAGCAGGTGCCGACGTCGAGCCCGTCCACGCCGGTCACCCCCGAGAAGTCGAGCGGGTAGAGGTAGTCGCCGTAGACCGCGTCCGAACCGAAGTACGTCGTGGGGTCCTCGCCGCCGGAGGTGTAGCCGTCGTCGTAGCCGGCCGAGCCGCCGGCGAGCGTCATCCCGCCGAGCAGGCCGGCCCCGCCGCCGACGATCAGGGCGACGACGGCCGTGCCGACGATCGCGAGGACCCACGGCGTCTTCGAGGGCTGCACCGGCATGGCGGGGAGGAACGCAGGAGGCGCGGCGTAGGGGTCCTGCGTCGGCCACGGCTGCCAGGGCGCCTGGGCCTGCGGCTGCGGCTGGGAGTGGGAGTGGGGCTGCCAGCCGGACGGCTGCTGCTCGGGCTGCGGCCACCCCTGCTGTTGCGGCTGCTGGTCGGGCACGCCCGGCTCGATCGGTGTGCTCACGGTCGTTCCCCTTCGGCGACCGGGCCGTCGGATGGCCGGGTCACGCCGGATCATATCCAGCGCCGGGCACCCCGTTCGACCCCCTGTCCGGGAAGACGACCGTGATCTGGTTGCCCACCCCTTTGGCCTGACCTACACTCGATCCGTTCGAACACACGTTCGAACGTGCAGGAGGACGACATGAGCACCCAGACCACCCACGAGCCCGTCGCGCTGTGGTTCGAGCGCGACCTGCCGGCGCGGCTGGTCTGGTCCTGCCGACGGTGGCGGGTGAGCGACACCCCGACCGAGCTGCGGGTCGAGCCGGCGGTCACGCCCGCCTTCATCACGCACCCGCCCCGTCGCTTCGTCGGCTGGCGCTTCCAGGCCACCGACGACGACGGCACCACCCACATGTTCGAGGTCGTCCTCGGCACCGACGGCGGCTGGGTGCTGGGGCGCGTCTACGACTGACCCGGGACGACGACGGGCGGCTGCGAGGATGACGTCATGACGGACCCCCTGCTCGAACGCATCGAGCGCTACATGGCCAGGTCACCGGTGAGCGAGTCGTCTCGCCTCACCGCCTGGGCCCGGACGCTCGCCCTCGGCGAGCTGGTCCGCGTCCTGAGGACGAACGAGCCCACCGACGTCGGAGTGCAGACCCTCGAGTCGCAGCTGCGATTGGCGGCGACCATCACGCGGGACAGCGGCGGGGACCTCGAGGTCGCGGCCTCGCACCACGATCGCCTCGCTGCCGATCTCACCGCCGTGCAACCGGATGCGGACCAGTACTCTCCCGTCCGCAACGCCGCCCGCGCCCATCGCATGGCGGCGGCCATCTGCCGTGGTGATCACTCGGACCTGCGCCGCTTCGCCTCCCACCCGAGGCACGGGACCGACTACACCGCGGCGCTCCGGTTGCCGTCGACCGACTGACGGTCGGGGCCCCCCGGCAGACCGCGGCCGGGGCCCGGTCGGAGACTCCCTGGGCGGCCCGGATGGCGGCCCGCGTCGAAGGGTGACGAGGTCCTCGCGCACGGGTTGCGTCAGGATGTGGGGCCACGGCGTTCGGATGTCGCAAGGGACTCCGTCTCGCGCGGCTGGGCCGCTTAGGACTGTCTCATGCACTCATCGCCGGCCACCCCTGACACGACCTGCGACCGCCGTGTCGCGCGTCAGGTCCGTTCATGACCCTCACGGACATCCTTCCCTCGATGCGACGGGTGATCGCCGACCCGTTCGTCCCCGACGCCTGGCCGGAACGGACTCGTCCGACCCTGGACGACGTCGTCATCGGCGGGGTGTCCCTCGTCCGCCTGGCGAGCATCTGCGAGACGCCGTGCGTCCACACGGGCGCTGCCCTCGTGCCCCGCTCCGGTGGCCGGGTGTCGACCGTCGACGACGCCACGGCGATCGTCGTCACCGTCAGCAACGTCTGTCGCCACAGCTCCGGTGCGATCGTCGTCCAGGTGGACGCCCGACTGGGTGCGGTGCCCGTCGCCATCGGGGAGCTGCGTCTGATCGGGCGGATCTCGACGGCCCACGACGTGGCCATGGTGATCGGCCTGCAGGACGAGGGGCCCGATCTCGCCGTGGCCGACCTGCCCGGAGACCTTCGCATCGGCGACCTCCTGGCGGTCCCGTGCCCGGGCGACATCACGGTCGGGCGTCTGCGCCGGCACCAGAGCCGACGATGACGACCCCTGGCGCCCTCCCGACGATGCGTCACGCCGTGCACGACGTCGTGGACGGTGCTCATTCGTGGGGCACGTTGGACCAGGCTCCGGCTCGGTCGACGGTCGTGCAGCAGATCACCCTCCGGGTGTTCCGACCGGGAACGAGCCTCCGCGAGAGGAGGCTCCTCCATCTCCGGCAGATCTGGCCCGTCGCCGGGGCGATCTGCTCGGCCGTGTCGCTCCTCGTCCTGGCATCCCGGGTCCCGGCTCCGGTGGCGGCCTCGATCGCTCTGGCCCTCTACGGTCTCGGGTTCCTGTGCCTCGACGTCATGACGACACGGCTCCGGGCCACGGTGCGAGAGCTGACGGCGTCCTCGACGTGCACCCCGGGCGGTCTGGTCGTGCTCGGTGACGCCGCCTGCGTCCGCGCGACGGCTGCGCGGCTCGTCGCCCTCGAGCGGGAATTCGCGTCAGGCCACCTCTCGCTCGAGCGGTACCTCGCGCGCTGGAACGAGGTCTACACCGCGTTGCCGGCGGATTCGAACCGGACATGACGTCGAAGACGTCGGTCCCCGTCGCCACTCGTTTCTACGGAACGGGGCCGCAGTTCGATGCCCTCGCCCTGGAGGTCGACGATTTCTCGGCCGCATCGCGACGCGACTCCCGGGACGCGGGCCGGTTCTTGACCGACGTGTTGGAGACGCAGCTGCGGCACCTCCGACCGGTGAGCCAGATCCTCCTCCTGGAACGCATCCGCGCCTCCGGACGCGTCTCGGGGTCTCACTTCTCGACCCTTCGCGGCGTCTTGTCGCGCACGCGGGCCGTGGCGGCGAACACCCACGGCATGGACGTCTCGACCAACGCGCTGCTCTTGCCGGCCTCTCGAGCCGACGCCCTGTCGGAACCGGACGTGCTCGACCTCGTGCGGCACCGCCCCCTCCAGGCGACGGGCGTCGTCCTCGATCACCACGTCCCCGTTCGGGTCGGACGTCTCAGGGAGTCCCTCAGCGCACCCGTCCTCTGACCGCCATCGTGTACTTCCCTGACGACGGGGGCAGGAGGCGCGTGGCATCCGAGGTCAGCTGCTCGGCTCGTCGGGCACGAAGCGGTAGCCCATGCCCTGCACCGTCTGGAGGTAGCGAGGTCGAGCCGGGACCGCTTCGAGCTTCTTCCGGAGTTGGGAGACGTACAGCCGCAGGTACCCGCCGTCAGTGGTGTGTGCCGGACCCCAGATCCGGGTGAGGATGTCCTCCCGTGTGACGAGACGCCCCGGGTTCCTGACCAGGATCTCGAGGATGCGCCATTCGGTGGGGGTCAAGCGGATCGCCTCGTCCGGTTCGCGGACGACGCTCTTGGCGACGAAGTCGATCCGGATGCCCCCGAACGTCTCGGACGGTTGATCGGGGGTCGGAGTCGTCCGTCGCGTCAGCGCCCGGAGGCGGGCCAACAGCTCGTCCATGGCGAACGGCTTGGTGATGTAGTCGTCGGCGCCGGCATCGAGCGCCTCGACCTTGTCCGCGGCGCCGGCTCGGCCCGAGACGACGAGGACCGGGATGTTGCTCCAGCCGCGGAGGCCTTCGATGACGCCGAGCCCGTCGACGTGCGGCATGCCGAGGTCGACCATGACGACGTCGGGATGTTCTTCGACGACGGCGCGGAGCGCCTCGGCTCCGTCGGCGGCGGTGGCGATGTCGTAGCCGACCGCCCCGAGGGTCAGGGTGAGGGCCCGGACGAGCTGCGGATCGTCGTCGGCGATGAGGATCTTCACGAGTGGTCCGTCCCGGTCGTCTGATGAGCCACAGGAAGGGAGACGACCATGCTGAGCCCGCCTCCCGGGGTCTCCTCGGCTCGGAGGGTGCCCCCCATGCCCTCGGTGAAGCCCTTGGAGATGGCGAGTCCCAGCCCGAGGCCGGCGGTGTTGTCGGTGTCGCCGAGGCGCTGGAAGGGAACGAACACCAGGTCCAGGCGTTCGGGACTGATCCCCGGCCCCTGATCGGCGACGCGGATCTCCACGGCGTCCCCGAAGCTGCTGCTGGAGAGACGCACCGGTGTCCCCCCGGGGGCGTACTTGAGGGCGTTGTCGAGCAGGTTCACCAGGACGCGCTGGAGGAGGACCGGGTCGGCGTCGGCCTGGGGAACGTCCTCGCCGATCCGGAGCTCGATGCGTCCGGGGTCGACCTGGAGTTCGTCCACGGACGCGAAGAGGACGTCGTCGACGTCGACGGGTTGGCGTGACACCGCGAGGGCTCCCGCCTGGACGCGGCTGACGTCCAGGAGGTTCGTGACGAGGGCCGACAGCGCGTCGAGGCTCTCGTGGGCCGTGGTGAGGAGTTCGTCGCGGTCGCGGTCCGCCCAGACGACGTCGTCTTGTTGCAGGCCCGTCACGGCCGCCGTGGCCGAGGCGAGCGGCCGCCGCAGGTCGTGTCCGACGGCGGCGAGCAGTGCCGTGCGGACCTGGTCCACCTGCGCCAGCGGCCCCGCGGAGTCGGCGGTCGCCGACAGGGCCTTGTGTTCCAGGGCCGTCTCGACCTGGGCCGCGATGACCGCGAGGAGGCGCCTCTCGGACGCCGCCATCGGCGGTCCGGTCATCTCGAGGCGCGCACGGGTGCCGACGGGGACGATCGTCGTCTCGTCGCCGGCCCGGGGTGCGCCGAGGGAGTCGACGACGTCACCGTCGACGTCGATGACGGAGACCGTCCGCAGGCGGAAGGCGTCCTGGGTGCGGGACAGGAGCGCGTGGAGCGCGTCCTGGCCGCGGATGACGCCCCCGGCGACGGCCGCGAGCAGTTCGGACTCGGCGACGGCACGCGCCGCCGCCCGGGATCGACGGGCAGCCTGGTCGACCACGTAGCTGACGAGCAGGGCGATGACGACGTAGAGGACGAGGGTCAGGAGGTGCAGCGGCCGGCCGACGGTGATGCTGTCGTAGGGCTCGACGAAGAAGAAGTCCAGCGTCACTCCCGAGAGCACCGCCGCGAAGAGGGCCGGCCAGATCCCGCCGACGAGCGCGACGACCACGACGAGCAGCTGGTAGACGAGCACGTCGCTCGTGAGCGATTCGTCGCTGCGGAACATCACGAGCAGCCAGGTCACGATCGGGCCGAGCACCACGGCGAGACCGCCCCCCAGGAGGCGACGCCGCAGCGTCAGCGCGCCTCCTGCCCGGGGGAGGGTGAACCGGCCGCCGGCGGCGGAGTGGGTCACGATGTGCACGTCGATGTCACCCGATTCGCGGATGACGGTGGCGCCGATCCCCGGGCCCGTCAGGGCTGCGGCGACACGGCTCCGGCGGCTGACGCCGATGACGAGTTGGGAGGCGTTCATCGCCTTCGCGAACTGGACCAGGGCGACGGGGACGTCACCACCGACGACCTGGTGATGGGTGCCGCCGAGTTTCTCCGTCAGGGCGCGCTGCGCCGAGAGAGCACCCGGGTGCGCATCGCGGAGGCCGTCCTGGGCGATGACGTGCACGGTGACGAGCTCGCCCCCGGACGACCGGGCGGCGATGCGGGCGCCACGACGGATGAGGGTCTCGCCCTCCGGCCCGCCGGTGAGGGCGACCACGACCCGCTCCCGCGCCTCCCACTTGCTGTCGATCCCGTTCTCGACCCGGTAGGCCTTCAGGGCGCTGTCGACCTCGTCGGCCAGCCACAGCAGAGCCAGCTCCCGCAACGCCGTCAGGTTGCCGAGGCGGAAGTAGTTCGACAGCGCGGCGTCGATGCGGGCCGCCGGGTAGACGTTCCCCTCGGCGAGACGGTCGCGGAGCGCCTGGGGGGCGAGGTCGACGACCTCGATCTGATCGGCGCTCCGGAGCATGCTGTCGGGGACGGTCTCGCGCTGGGCGGCCCCGGTGATCTTCTCCACCACGTCGTTGAGTGACTCGATGTGCTGGACGTTGACGGTCGAGATGACGTCGATGCCCGCGTCGAGGAGGACCTGGACGTCCTGCCACCGCTTCTGCCGGGCCGAGCCCGGAGCGTTGGTGTGGGCGAGCTCGTCGACGAGGGCGAGGTCGGGTCTCCGGGCGAGGACCGCGTCGACGTCCATCTCCGTCAGCTCGACGCCGCGGTGCAGGGTCGTCGTCCGCGGGACGACCTCGAGATCGCCGAGCATGGACGCCGTGGCCTCGCGGCCGTGGGTCTCGACGACGGCGACGACGACGTCCTTGCCCTCTCGGGCGAGCCGGGTCCCCTCTTCGAGCATGGTGTAGGTCTTGCCGACGCCGGGGGCGGCGCCGAGCAGCACCCGGAGCCGCCCCCGCTTCACGGTCTCAGCGTCCCGTCTCGGCCAGGGCCGCGTTGAGCTCGAGCACGTTCACGGTGGGCTCGCCCAGGTAGCCGAGGTCGCGGCCCTGGGTGTGCTCCTCCACGAGCGCCTCGACGTCCGCGACCGGCAGGTCGCGTGCCGCGGCGACCCGCTCGACCTGGATGCGCGCGTACTCGGGGCTGATGTGCGGGTCGAGCCCGGACGCGGAGGCGGTGAGCGCGTCGACGGGGACGTCCTCCGGGGCGACGCCGTCGCTCTCGGCGATCGCCGCTCGTCGCTCCTCGACGGCCGCGATGAGGTCCTCGTTCTCGGGCCCGTAGTTGCTGCCGCTCGAGGCGGAGGCGTCGTAGCCGTCACCGGCAGCCGAGGGCCGCGACTGGAACCACTCGGGCAGGGCGACACCGTCGGCGTCGGTGAAGGACTGCCCGATGAGTGACGAGCCGACGGTCTCACCGTCGACGCGGACGGCGGAACCGTCCGCCTTGCCGCCCAGGACGAGCTGGCCGACCCCGGTGACGACGGCCGTGTAGGCCACGCCGAGGACGACGGTGAAGACGAGCATCGCGCGGAGGGCGACACCGTACTGGCGGAGCAGGGTGCGGGTGTTCATGGTCTCTCTCTCGTTCGTCGTCTGCGTCGGTTCAGAAGCCGGGGAGCAGGCTGACGATCAGGTCGATGATCTTGATGCCGACGAACGGGGCGACGACGCCGCCGAGTCCGTAGACGAGGAGGTTGCGCGACAGGATCGACGACGCCGACGCCGCCCGGTACTTCACGCCCCGCAAGGCGAGCGGGATGAGCACGACGATCACGAGGGCGTTGAAGACGATCGCCGAGAGGATCGCCGAGGCCGGCGAGGACAGCTGCATGACGTTCAGCAGCCCGAGCCCGGGGAACACCCCGGCGAACATGGCCGGGATGATCGCGAAGTACTTCGCGATGTCGTTGGCGATCGAGAACGTCGTGAGGGCGCCGCGGGTGATGAGCAGCTGCTTGCCGATGCGGACGATGTCGATCAGCTTCGTCGGGTCGCTGTCGAGGTCGACCATGTTGCCGGCCTCCTTCGCGGCCGAGGTGCCCGTGTTCATCGCGACGCCGACGTCGGCCTGGGCCAGCGCGGGGGCGTCGTTGGTGCCGTCGCCGGTCATCGCGACGAGCGCGCCTCCTTCTTGCTCCCGGCGGATGAGGGCGAGCTTGTCCTCCGGGGTGGCCTCGGCGAGGTAGTCGTCGACGCCGGCCTCGGCCGCGATCGCCTTGGCGGTGAGAGGGTTGTCGCCGGTGATCATGACCGTGCGGATGCCCATGCTGCGCAGTTCGGCGAACCGTTCGCGCAGGCCGGTCTTGACGACGTCCTTGAGGTACACGACGCCGAGGACGCGAGCCTCCGAGGCCGTGGTCTTGATCGCGACGACCAAGGGGGTCCCTCCGGCTTTCGAGATCTCGTCGATGCGGGTCTGCAGTTCGTCGTGCTCGGTGCTGGCGAGACGGCGGTCCTCCTCGACCCAGGCGATGACGGAGTTGCCGGCACCCTTGCGGATCTGCGTGCCGTCGGGCAGGTCGAGGCCCGACATGCGGGTCTGGGCGGTGAAGGGCACGATCTCACCCGGCTGACCGTCGGCGTCGTGCCACCCCGTCGTCAGGGCGAGGTCGACGATCGACTTGCCCTCGGGGGTCGGGTCGCTGAGCGACGACCGGGCGGCGGCGTCGACGAGTTCGGCCCGGGCGATGCCGTCGAGCGGCGTGAACTCGGCCGCCTGCCGGTTGCCGTAGGTGATGGTGCCGGTCTTGTCGAGCAGCAGCGTGGTGACGTCACCGGCGGCCTCGACCGCGCGGCCCGACATGGCGAGCACGTTGCGCTGCACCAGGCGATCCATGCCGGCGATGCCGATGGCGCTGAGCAGCGCCCCGATCGTCGTGGGGATGAGGCAGACCAGCAGGGCGATGAGCACGGGGATGCTCACCGACGCGTCGCTGTAGGCCGCGATGGGGTTCAACGTCAGGGTCACGACGACGAACACGATCGACAGGCTCGCGAGCAGGATGTTCAGCGCGATCTCGTTCGGGGTCTTCTGGCGGGAGGCGCCCTCGACGAGGCGGATCATGCGGTCGACGAAGGTCTCGCCGGGCTTGCTCGTGATGCGCACGACCACCCGGTCGGACAGCACGCGGGTGCCGCCGGTGACCGCGCTGCGGTCGCCGCCCGACTCGCGGATCACCGGGGCGGACTCGCCCGTGATGGCCGACTCGTCGACGCTGGCGATGCCCCAGACGATGTCGCCGTCGCCGGGGATCAGCTCGCCGGCGGTCACGACGACCGTGTCGCCGAGCGTGAGGTCGGCCGAGGACACCGACTCCGAGGAGGCGCGCTCGGCACCGGCGTCGGACGTCGCGTCGTACGAGACCACGCGCTGGGCGGTGGTGCTGGTGCGGGTCGCCTTGAGGGTCTCGGCCTGTGCCTTGCCGCGGCCCTCGGCGACGGACTCGGCGAGGTTGGCGAAGACGACGGTGAGCCAGAGCCAGACGGCGATGGCCCAGGTGAACGAGCCGGGGACGGGCGAGCCGCCCGAGGTCTCGGGACCGGTGAAGAGGCCGGCGATCGCGAGGATCGTCGTGTAGGCGGCGCCGACCTCGACGATGAACATGACGGGGTTGTGCCACATCTCGCGCGGGTCGAGTTTGCGGAGCGCGCCGGGCAGGGCCGCGACGAGCTGGGCGACGCCGAACGCGCCTCCTCGGTTCGTCGGGGCGTGCTCGCCCTCGTGGTCGTGGTCGTGGTCGGTGGTGGGTGTGTCGGTGACGACGGACATGGTTACTGCAGCCCTTCAGCGAGCGGTCCCAGTGCGAGGACGGGGAAGTAGGTCAGCGCGGTGATGATCACGGAGACGCCGGTGAGCAGGCCCACGAACTGCGGGCGGTGGGTGGGCAGGGTCCCGGCGGTGGCGGGGACCTTGTCCTGCGCGGCGAAGGAGCCGGCGAGGGCGAGCACGAGCACGATCGGAAGGAAACGGCCGAGCAGCATCGCGACGCCGAGGGTGGTGTTGAACCACGGGGTGTTCGCCGTCAGTCCCGCGAAGGCGGAGCCGTTGTTGTTCGCGGCGGAGGTGAAGGCGTAGAGCACCTCGCTGAAGCCGTGCAGGCCCGGGTTCCAGATCGACGTGCCCTCGACGTCGGCGCGCACCGCGGGGATCGCGAAGCTCAGCGCGGTGAAGGCGAGCACGATGGTCGGCGTGACCAGGATGTAGAGGCTGGCGAGCTTGATCTCGCGGGGCCCGATCTTCTTGCCGAGGTACTCGGGCGTGCGGCCGACGAGCAGGCCGGCGATGAACACCGTGATGACGGCGAGCACGAGCATGCCGTACAGGCCCGAGCCGACGCCGCCGGGGGCGATCTCGCCGAGCATCATGTTCAGCATCGCCATCATGCCGCCGAGGGCGGTGTACGAGTCGTGCATCGAGTTCACCGCACCCGTCGACGTCAGGGTCGAGGTGGAACCGAACAGGGTCGATCCCCAGATGCCGAACCGCGCCTCCTTGCCTTCCATCGCGCCTCCGGCGAGCTGGGTGGCGGTGCCGGCACCGCGGAGCTCGAACCAGGTCATGGCGGTGAGCGAGACGGCGAAGATCGTCGTCATGACGGCGGCGATCGCGACGCCCTGCTTCGTGGAGCCGACCATGCGGCCGAAGGTGCGCGGCAGCGAGAACGGGATGACGAGCATGAGGAGGACCTGGAAGACGTTCGTCCAGGCGGTCGGGTTCTCGAACGGGTGCGCGCTGTTGGCGTTGAAGAAGCCGCCTCCGTTCGTCCCGAGCAGCTTGATCGCCTCCTGCGAGGCGGTGGGACCTCCGGGGATCGTCGCGGTGCCGCCGGTGAGCGTCGTGACGTCGGTGAACCCCGCGAGGTTCTGGATCACGCCGCCGGCGATGAGGACGACGGCCGAGAGGACGGCCAGGGGCAAGAGGAGGCGCGTGATCGACCGGGTCAGGTCGACCCAGAAATTGCCGAGCGTGCCGCTCTTCGCCCGGGCGAGCCCGCGGATCAGGGCGACGGCGACGGCGATGCCGACGGCCGCGGAGACGAAGTTCTGCACGACCAGGCCGAGCACCTGCACGGCGTAGCCCATCGTCACGTCGGGCGAGTAGGACTGCCAGTTCGTGTTCGCCACGAAGGAGGCGGCGGTGTTGAACGAAAGCCCCTCGGGCACGGCCGGGAAGCCGAGCGAGTACGGCAGGAACGCCTGGAGCCGCTGGATCGCGTAGACGAAGAGGACACCGATGACCGAGAACGTCAGGACGCCTCGGAGGTAGGCCGGCCACGTCTGTTCCGACGTCGAGTCGACGCCGATGAGGCGGTAGAAGCCGCGCTCGACGCGGGCGTCCTTCGCCGTCGTGAACATCCGCGCCATGTGGTCACCGAGGGGGCGGTACACGACGACGAGGACGACGACGACCGTGAGGATCTGGAGGATGCCGAACAGCGCATCCATCAGAAGCGCTCGGGCTTCACGAGGGCGTACACGAGGTACGCCAAGGCGGCCACGGCGAGGACGGCGGCCCCGATGCTGAAGACGATCACAGCTTCTCGACCCCCTTCGCGACGAGGGACACCACTGCGAACACAGCGATGACGGCGAGCACGTACACGATGTCGAGCACTACGACTCCAAGAGGAACGATCGACGGGCCGGGTGGCCCGATGCCCTTGGTGGGCACAGCGAGTCAGTAGACACCGCGCCGCACCGCCGATCGCGGACCCTTACGACTTCCCTACGCCGAACGCCGTCTTCCTCACGAACAACACACGCCCGCCGGGGCTTCGGCCATCGGGACGAGCGAAGGTCATCGCAGATCCAGGCAGAACGCCATGACCCAAGGGAAGCCACGCAGGAGGCGCTCGAGCGGACTGAGGCGGACCGGTTCAGGCCGGTGCTCGGCTCGGGGAGCATCGCCACGATGATCCACGTCGTTCACCGAGTCGGCAGGCCTGAGCGCTCTCGCGTCAGCCTCGGCGAACCACCCGCGTTCTTCGAACATGACGACCTCCGTCGCTTGCGAGAAGCATCCCCGTGGGATGGCTCGCGGTCAACGAAGCGCACGGCCCTGGTCACGGAGGACGCCCATGGCCTCTACCAGCGCTTCGGCTTCGAGCCGCTGGTCGACGCCGGCTCATGGATGCTCCGATGGGGCCCGGGGTTCGGTCCTCGACCGCCAGGGTGACGCTGGTGCGTTCGGCAGACCATCCTCTGTCGGGCACCTGCATGAGCGGCAGAACTGCTGGAGTTCTCCTTCAGCAGTAGCCGGTGTATCGTCCTCATCACTGAGGTAAAAGGCGTCGCGCTCTGCGACGCACCCGCACGCGGCATCGAACGATCCGCCACTTCTTCCCTCGAAGGAGTGCGCCCCCGTGTCCCCCAGTCCCCTGCTCCCCCGCCGCGCCGGACCGCGTTCCGGTGACGCACCTCCCCGACTGTCCGATGCGTGGATCGCCCTGGCCGGGCTGTCCGCGGTGTTCCTGTTCGAGATGCTCGACACCTCGGTCCTCAACGTGGCCCTGCCGACGATCGGCCGCGAGCTGGGCTCCTCGACGACGGGCCTGCAGTGGGTGTCGGGCGCCTACGCGGTCGCCTTCGGCGGGCTCATGCTGCTCTTCGGCGCCGTCGCCGACCGGGTGGGGCGGCGCCGCGTCATGCTCGCGGGCCTCGCGCTGCTGGCCGTCGCGAGCCTCGCCACCGTGGCGGTCACGACCACCGAACAGCTCGTCGCCGTCCGTGTGCTGACGGGCGTCGCCGCGGCGATGACCACCCCCGGGTCGATGGCGCTGGCGTTCCGGCTGTTCGACGACGAGGGCCTCCGCGTCCGGGCACTGACGGTGATCTCGACCGCGGGGCTCGTCGGCCTCGCCGTCGGCCCGACCGTCGGCGGGTTCGTGCTCGCCGTCGCTCCGTGGCAGGTGCTGCTGCTGGCCGACGTGCCGATCGCCGTGCTGGCGTTCGTCGGCATCCGGTGCGGTGTCGCTCGCGACGACGCCGCGGGGCTGCGGCCGGACCCCGTCGACGTGGGCGGCGCGCTGCTGGGCACCGCGACCGTGACCGGGCTGCTCGTGACGCCGACCGTCCTCGTCGGGCCGACCACCGCCTCCTCGTGGGGGTGGGCCGCCGTCGTGCTGACCGTCGCGTGCGGTGCCGGGTTCGTCGTGCGCCTGCGGACGGCGCGGCATCCGGTGGTCGACCTGCACCTGCTCGCCCGCCCCCTGGTGTCGAGCGGCCTCGCCTTCAAGGCCGCGTCGGGCCTCGCCGTCGCCGGGCTGTCGTACCTCGTGACGCTGCAGCTGCAGTTCGCCTGGGGCTGGCCCCCGGCCCTCGCCGCCGTCGGCACACTGCCGCAGGTCGTCGTGCTCCTGGCCGGGGGTCGCCTCGTGGGGCCGTTCGTGCAGCGGGTCGGCCTCGGCCGGGCCGCGTGGGTCAGCGCCGCCGCGGTCGTGTCCGGCCTCGCCGTCTTCGGCGCCCTGAGCCGTCACGGGTACGTCTGGGTGCTCGTCGCCCTCGTGCTCGTCGCCGCCGGCATGCGCGTCGTCGGCGTCGTGGCCGGAGCCTCCGTGCTCACGGGCCTCCCCGCCGACCGCACCTCGGTCGGCGCGGCTCTCGTCGACACCTCGAGCGAGCTCGCAGGAGGAGCAGCGGTCGCCGCCGCGGGCACGATCGTCGCGGCGTTCGTCACCGGCACCATCACGACCACCCCGTGGACGGCCCCGCGGCTCGCGGACTTCGAGGACGCCCTCACCGTCGCCGGGCTCGGCCTCGCCGCCGTCGCCGCCGTGCTCGTCGTGGTCGGGATGCTCCGGGCACGAACCGCCGCCCCCTCCCCCGGCACCGCCGGACCTGCCCCCTCGACCACTCTCACCCCCACCACCCAGGAGCCCTCTCGTGCCTGACACCACCACCCTGCCCCGCCCGCCGTTCGACCCCGAGTTCGTGCCCTTCCTGGAGGCGATGGACGCCCGCGGCCGCTTCCGCCTCGAGACCGCGATGCTGCCGCAGATGCGACAGCTGGACATGAAGGAGGCGCAGCTCGACGAAGGACTGGAGGCCCGCGGTCTCGAGAGGCGCAGCATCACCGTCCCCGGGCACCTCGGCGACCCGATCGCCCTCGCGGTCGTCCAGCGCATCGGCCGCACCGGGACGGCGGCCTGCGCGTTCGCGATCCACGGCGGCGGCATGATGTTCGGCCACCACCTCGGCAACCTCGACTCGTACGACGACTGGCTGCTCGTGCACGACGTCGTCCTGGTCAGCCCCGACTACCGTCTCGCCCCGGAGCACCCCGACCCGTACCCGGTCGAGGACTGCTACGCCGGCCTGGTCTGGGTCGCCGAGCACGCCGACGAGCTCGGCGTCGACCCGGATCGCATCGTCCTGGTCGGCCAGAGCGCCGGGGCAGGGCTCGCGGCGGGCACGGCA
This sequence comes from Frigoribacterium sp. Leaf415, assembly GCF_001424645.1. Lineage (NCBI taxonomy): Bacteria > Bacillati > Actinomycetota > Actinomycetes > Micrococcales > Microbacteriaceae > Frigoribacterium > Frigoribacterium sp. Leaf415. The sequence continues at coordinate 3,048,143 of NZ_LMQR01000001.1, read as the reverse complement.
CTCCTCGCCCGGGATCGCCAGGGGCCAGCCGTCGCCGGGCAGGTGCTGGTCAGCCCCATGCTCGACGACCGCGACGCGACCGTCTCCGCCCGGCAGTTCGACGGGGTGGGCGTCGCCGACCGCGAGATGACCCGGTTCGGCTGGGACGCCTACCTCGGCGACCGTCGCGGCGGTGACGACGTGTCGATCTACGCGGCACCGGGCCGAGCGACCGACCTCGCGGGCCTGCCGCCGGCGTACGTCGACTGCGGCAGCGCCGAGGTGTTCCGTGACGAGACCGTCGCCTACGCCGGCGCGCTCTGGGCGGCCGGCGTGCAGGCGGAGCTGCACGTGTGGCCCGGGGCGTTCCACGGGTCGACGAGCATGATGCCGGGAGCGACCCTGTCGCGCCGGGCCGTCACCGCCCTGCGCGACTGGACCGGGCGCCTCCTCGACCCGACCCCCTGACGGCGTCCCGGGGCGGGCAGGTCGATCGCCCGCTCCGGGCCCGCCCCTGGAGGACTCGACTCGTGGCCGCCCGAGTACGAGACCGATGGACGATCGTCTATCGGACACGGAATCGAACCCAGGAGTCGGCCGGCAACTCCGGGCGGCCGGGGACGTCGCGCTGTTCGTCACTGCGCTGTGGGTCGATTCCGCTGGCGACCGTGCGCCAGAACCTCGCTGCGACGTCGTTGCGTTCTTGGTAGGCGACGGCCCACCTCCCAGGGTGCGCTGCGGTCAGTTCTGTCACAGCGACTCGCCCGACATGAGAGCGCCGAGCGCTGTGCGCGACGAAGAAGCTGCTGATCACGTGCTCCTCGGCGTCCAATCCGCGCAGGACCGCCAACCCTACCGGGTGTGGTCCCAGGCGGAAGACGTGGGCCGACCAGCCCGGTTCCGAGAGGCCGGCGTCGAGTCGTTCCTGTCGAAAGCGGCCGCGTTCGTCAGGAAGCGTGCCGGTGAACGCGGACATCTCGTGGCGGAACATCGTCCAGAGCTGTTCGAGCTCGGGGCGATGCCGCTCGTCGGCGGTGGCGATCGTGAGGGAAGCAGGAGTGGTCATACAAGAAAACCTCCACCGGGCCGGTAGAGGTTTTGTTGCCTACAGTTTATCGCCCCGCCCGATGTGCCATCGGCCATGGGGATGCTTCCAACACGGCTGCCGCCGGAACACCGCGACGGGACACGTGGGATGAGACTTCGCCCTGCCATCATGTGGGCGTGCTGACGGATCAGGAGATCGAGGTCGCCCTGCGGAAGGTCTTGCGGCAATACCGGTCAACCGGCCCCGCACTGACCTACCTCGACTACGCGATCCTCGATGTTCGCCCTGGGACGGGGAGTGTCGACCTCGAGCTGCGGCAACGAGATGGGCACTCGGGACGGTTGGTGATCCAGCTCCCCTCCAGCGGCGCGCCTCAGTTCTGGCTCTACGCAACACCGGCGGACGCCGACGACTGGGTCGGTCAACTACTCCTCTGGATCGACGAGGAAGTCTTCACGAGCGGGCTGATGGTGGGGCGCGCTCGAGTCGAGCACGACGGAGAAAGCTACGTACAGGCGGCCCCCTACGGCTGGCGGCTCGACGATTCCGGAGAACACGAGCGTCTCATGGAAGCAGCCGGCCCCGAGGGTTGGAACAGCGGATGGGGATGACGGCCCCATGGTCACAACCGGGCACGACATCACTGACCACCAAGCGAAAGCCCTTCAAGGAGCACCCATGAACGTCACGGTCGAGATCGGTGACTGGGAGCACGAGTGCTGCGGTGAAGCCATCGAGCGCAACGACATGGTCGACCTGGGCTGCAGCCGATTCCAAGACGCCGGCGGACAGGTGCGGTTGATCGAGACCCACCACGACTCCCGCCCTGAAACCCACGTCCGCGGGCGGGTCGTCGACATCCTCGTCCTCGCCGACGACGGTTCGACGACGCCGATCCTCCGACTCCCCAGCGGGGCAGCGCTGCGAGGCTTCGACGACGAAGACGACGGACACCTCGAGTCTCCTTGGACAGGTGCGCTCGTCGAGGAGGAAAGCAACCACTTCCTCATCGTGGTGAAGCGGTAGACGATCCCCAAATGCGACAGACGCGCGTACGAGTGGTCGCCCTTGGCACGGCTTCGCAGGCATGGCAGGGTCACGACCATGCGGATAATCAACGATGTCGAGCGCGCCTCCTGGCTGGGGCCACGGATGTACCGCCTCGGAGGCTGGGCAAGGGTCGGCTCCGTCGCTGGGTACGGCTTTGAGGCCTACGGGCGCATCCTGCACCCCCGACCACCCACAGGAGCCGGCACTTGGGACCAGCGCCGATGGGCTGACGTCGCCGCCACGGCAGGGAAGGTGATGCACCCTCTCGTCCAATGGGAGCGACTACTCGGCCACGACGAGCCACGGGGTGGGACCAGCGACGTCGGATACCTCGACCCGCAGGTGCTCGCGGCCCTCGCACCGCTGCTAGGAAGAGCCACCACGACACCGGGCGACGCCCTGGCGGCGTACTGGGTCGGCGGGACCGGGCAAGTCCTCACAGGCCGATCGGCGTCCATCGATCGGTACGACTACGTCCTCGCCCAGACCGACACCGCGGAGCTCGCGGAGCCCGGCTGGGGTCTGCGCCTGGGCTTGCGAATCGACGATCCACCGCAGTTGCTCTGGCCGGAGGACCACGCCTGGGTGCTCGCCACCGAGATCGACTGGGACTCCACGATCGTGGCCGGCCCTCGAGAGCTCGTCGACGCGATCCTCACCGACAGCCGCTTCGAGGCGTATCCGGTCGACGAGGACTCTGACCTTTCGTGGAACGGCGACACCATCAACCGACGCACGAACTTAGGCCCCACATGACCATCCCCTATCGGACGATCGACGTCAATCCGCCGCAGCGGCTTAGCGTCACTAGGCTTCGCGCAACATGTCTCCCAACCCGTTCGGCGAAGTCCCTGCCCTGCCGATTGCCATTCCCTTCGGCATCATCGTGTTTGCCGCCCAACTGTTTCTCCTGACACGAGGACAGCGATTTACATGGCCGCGGGCTACCATCGCGGCCGCTATCGCCATCTACGCCGCGGGAATCGTCGCAAACACGGCCTTTCCAATTTTCCTCGACCCGGCCCCGCGCAGCGAGTTGTGGTCGCCGGCACTGGCGCTGATTCCGTTCCACGACTACGAACTCCGAGACGCACTCACCAACGTGGTGGTGTTCATCCCGCTGGGCATCCTCATTCCACTCGTCATGCGCCGCCCTTCCGGATGGAAAGTGCTTCTCACCGCGGCGGCGGTCAGCCTGACGATCGAGGTGTTGCAACTTGTCACGCAGAAGCTGTTCTCCGGAGGTCACGTGGCGGACATCAACGACTTCATCTGGAACACCCTCGGTGGTGTCAGCGGATTTGCGATCTATCGAGCGCTGATCCGTGTGCCGATCCTGTCTCGATTCATGGCCGAGTTCCGCTGGCACAGCGATCACCAGGCGTCCGACACCCCCTGATCCCGTCGAGAGCGTCCTCTAATCGATCGTCTATCGGGACGATATTCGATGCCAGATCACGTCGTGGGGCATGCTCGTCCTATGAGCAACGAAGAAGGACTGCCGCATGCTCGCCCCGTCGATGCAACCGCAGTGACTGAGCGCCCGACGCCGTGGCTGCCGGCAAGAACCGTTCTCCTCAACCTCGTCTTGATCTTCGTCGGCGGTGGGCTTTTCTGGTTCCTCATCGACCGCGTTCAAGCGCCCATGTGGGTTGCCCTCGTCGCCTACGCCGTCATTTTCACAGTGGGATCACTCGCCATGCGCTTCATTCGAAACGCCCGAGCTGATCGCATTCTTAAGTGACGTCGATGGCCAAGCGGCGCGATCCGGTGAGCTATCCCCTATCGGGCGCGTCGATTCCCTCGATTATGGTTTGGTTACTGAGGGCGCCTCATCCCTATCGCGCCCCTTACCGTCGACCGAAGGACGATCTCACGTGCTGCCTTTCGTATTCGTCGTGCTTGGTTTTGCAGGCTTCGGCAGTGGCGTGATCTACGAACTCGTCCACCACCGCCGAGAGGGCGGCCCGATCTACCAGGGCCGTAAACACATCGTCTTCCCTTGGATCATCGCCTCCTGGCTTGTCTTCGGCATCGGATTCGTGATGCTCGCGATCGAACGAGGTTGGAACCCCTCGTGACCCCTGAGGACAACACAAGACGTGAGGCTCCGGGCGGACTTCTTGGAGCCTGGTTCAACGTAATCGTGTGCACAGGCATCGTTGTTGGAGCCGCGATCTACACGATCACCCAGGGGCTCACCGGACCTGACGCCCTCATCGGGGCAGGCGTCGTCGTCGTCGGTGTCGTCCTCGACATCTCATTCGTCCGGACACTCCGCCGCCACGGCACTCGCACTTAGTCGTGAGAGCTATGGCCCCGCGATCTCATTTGACACTTTTGCCAGCGTCCGAGACCTGTAGGGCAATCCGGTAGCCGATCCCCTACCGGACGCAACCGCCGCTAGGTTCAGGGCGTGGAAATTCACGACTTGCTAGCCGAGGTCACTCAGCGGTTCACCGCGCACCCTTCAGGCGCCACGCGGTGGGATGACCCTCATGAGCACCGGAACATCGCTGACGAGGAGTACTCCCGAGTCAGCGACCCAGAGCGCTACGCCGTCGTGGGTGCCAGGGCGAGGTCGTGGATCGACGCTCTGAAGGCCCTGGAGCTCGCGACGGCACAGGACGTCGAAGCGCCGCCATGGCCCTATGGACCCACCGACGCGCGGGCCGTTCTCGTCACTCCCGTCAGAGCGGGTGCCCTGTCGATGTTGGTCGTCTTGGGTTCGATGGAGGGTATCGAGGACGCAGTCGCGGTCGGAGTCGGTGACCCTGCAGTCCTGATCGGGATGGAGCCCTTCTGCGGCTGCAACGCGTGCGACAGCGGGAGCGACTACCTGCTGAGCGCGATCGACGACCTGTTCACGGGGATCATCGATGGAAGCTTCTTGTACGCCGAAGGCAAGGACTGGAAGCTGACTGTCGGCGTGAACGGCTGGTCCGCGTCAGGCTCGCAGGACTTCGATTCACTCATCGACAAGGCTCGGGCAGGAACGAGCATCGGCCGCCTCATGATCACCGGAGGCCCCTGGCTCACTTGACACCAGGGCTCGCGAAGACGAGAGAGAGCAGGAGGGGGCAGATGGTGAACATGACGGTCGAAGTCGAGGTCTCGGAGCACTTGTGCTGCGGCGATGCCATCGAGCGCGACGAATGGGTCGACCTGACGTGCACACGCTGGCAAGACCCCGACGGTCGCGTGCACGTGTTCGCGAGCTACCACGCCTCCCGAATCGAGACCAGAGTCCGCGGGCGCGTCGTCGACATCATCTCCGTGGCCGAGGATGGATTGACTCGGCCCGTCCTCCGCGTCCCCAGCGGTCGGGCGCTCCGTGGCCTGGACGAAGACGACGATGGACACCTCGAAGCGCCCTGGAGTGGCGAGACCATTCAAGACCAGGGCCGAACTTTCGTCGTGACCGTGAGACGGTAATCACGGGCACAGCAATGAGTCCGGTATGCGATCCCCTATCGGGACTGGCCAACACACCCTTTTCTTGGTCGGAACGAATGTTGTATCAGCAGGTGCAGCTTGGTCGGATCAGTGCTTCACTGAGCGTGGCGGAGACGCCACGGCGGTGGGGCTCGCCGTCACCAACCTCGACTCAGGTCGACAACAGTCCCTATCTCATCCACTGGCGTGCCCAGATACCGAGATAGGAGACCAGATGACCACCGACACCATCGTCGTCGGAGCCCATACCCGGACGGCCAACACCGTTCTCTCGACCGCCGCCCGGTTCGCGGCCCGGTTGTCGGCACAACTCGTCGTCGTGCAGGTCGACGACTCCCGCGTCCCCGCCGACCCCGACGACGCCAGCGGCCGAGGGGCGACCGTTCCCCTCGACCCAGACGAGTACGACGACGACGCCGTCGACAGATCTGCCCTCGAGGCGACGGCAGCCCGGCTCCGCACCGACGTGCAGATCACGGTCGACGTCCGTGTCCTCGCCGGTGACCCCGCAAAGGCGTTGGCCCGCGTCGCCGCCGACACGCACGCCGTGATGATCGTCGTCGGATCCTCGAACGGTCCGGCCGCGGGCCTGAAGGCTGCACTGCACGGGTCCACGGCATCGTTCCTCATGCACCATCAACCCGTGCCGGTACTCGTGGTGCCGGTCTCGAAGGCATGGCCGTGACGACCCGGATCGTCCTCGTGCGACATGGCGAAAGCCAGGCCAATGCCGACGGGCTGTTCACCGGTATCACCGACTCACCCCTCACGACCGGAGGCCGGGAAGAGGCCCGCCGTGCTGCACACCTGCTCGACGAGGCGGGTTTCCGCCCGGCATCGATCCTGTGCTCACCGCTGGCCCGTGCAACTGAGACTGCCCGCGTCATGGTGGCCGAGAACAAGTGGCCCGTGCCCGTCACCGTCGACGTGCGACTCCGGGAACGCGATTACGGCGACCTGACCGGACGGACCAAGGCGGATGTTCGCCGCTCAGACGGCGAGGAGGACTTCACCCTGTGGCGGCGCTCCCTGGAAACCCCGCCCCCGCCGTCCTCTGACGCGCTGTTCGCGAAGCTGTGGGCTCAGGATGCCCTCCGTCATGTGGAACCCGAGAACCGGACCAGGGCCGAGAGCCTGCTCGACGTCATCGCCCGGGTCCGCCCCGTCACCGAGGCGGTCCAGGCCGGGACCGCCGGCGGCACCGTGCTCGTGGTGGGCCATGGCAACAGCCTCCGCGCACTCTGCCTGCTGCTCGACGCGTTGACCCCGCTCGAGGTCGCCGCGCTCAACATCCCGACCGGACACCCCCTGATGTACGACCTCGCCTCCGATGGGCATCCGCTGACGCGGGGCGGCACGTATCTCGACCCGGCCGCAGCGGCCCTCGCCGCCACGGTCATCACCCACGAAGGAGGAACCTGACATGAACGACTACATCAGCAACCGCACCATCCACACCCACGACGTCGGCACCTACGTCACCCACGGAGGTGCACACCCCGTCCAGATCGTGTCCGCTCTCGGGCGGTCGATCTTGGACTCCCGCGGCTTCCCCACCGTCCAAGTCGACCTCGAACTCGCCGATGGGTCCGTCGTGTCAGGCTCCGCCCCTGCCGGAGCGTCAACCGGTGCCCATGAAGCTGTAGAACTCCGAGACGGTGGCGCAGCGTTCGGCGGCAAAGGTGTTCGACAGGCCGCGCAGATGGTCACCACCGAGATCGGCGACCTCCTCACCTCACGCCCCTGGGCCGGGATCAGCGAGATCGATCGTGCCCTCGCCGACCTCGACGGCACTTCGAACTGGTCGAGGCTAGGCGCCAACGCCGTCGTCGCGACCTCGATCGCGGCGTCCCGGGCGCTGGCCCGCGAAGCCGGCCTGCCCCTGCACCGGTGGATCGCCCTGCTGTCGGGGACGAACGAAACGCTCCCCGTCCCGCACTTCAACGTCCTGAACGGAGGCGCCCACGCAGCTAACGACCTCGACTTCCAGGAATTCATGATCGCTCCCGTCGGAGCGACCAGCGAGGAGGAGGCGGTACAGACCGGCGCCGAGGTCTACCACGCCCTGAAGACGCTCGTACAGACCCGCTACGGCACCGCAGGCCTCGGCGACGAGGGCGGCTTCGCCCCGGCGATCAGCAACCCCGAGGAGGCCCTCGACCTCATCGTCCAGGCGATCACCGACGCTCGCCACCGGGCAGCGCTGGACGACGTCGCCATCGCCCTCGACCCTGCCGCGAACGGATTCGGCGACGGAGACGGCCGATACCGAGTCGCCGGGCAAGACCTCGATCGTGGAAGTCTCGCGGACCGGTACGGGGCCCTGCTCGAGGCGTACCCGATCAGGAGCATCGAAGACGCGTTCCACGAGGACGACCACGACGGGTGGGCGCTGATGGCGTCGCGGTTCGGCGGACGGGTTCAGCTCGTCGGCGATGACCTCTACGTGACTGACCCCAGAAGGATCGCCGAAGGCGCGGAGCAGGGCTGGTCGGACGCCGTTCTCATCAAGCCGAACCAGATCGGTTCTGTCAGCCAGACCCTCGACGCGATCGCGACGGCCCGGTCCCACGGCATGGCCTGCATGGTGTAGCACCGCTCCGGGGAGACCACCGACACGTTCATCGCCGACCTCGTCGTCGGCACCGGGGTCGGCCAGATCAAATCCGGTGCCCCCGCACGCGGGGAACGGGTCTGCAAGTACAACCGCCTGACCGACATCGAAGCCGATCAGCCCGGACTTTCCTACGGCCTCAGCACGAAGGACGATGCATGACCTCACCTTCACCTGACACACCGTTTCCGCCGCTGCCCTCGAGCAGAGGCGACGAGTTCGACGGGCTGGGCCAGAACCCCGACCTCGATGTCGACGACTCCACGGGCACCGAACGGCCCGTGCACCTGCGGTGGCGGTTCATCGGACTCGTCACCCTCGGCGGCACGATCGGCACGGGCCTGCGCGAAGGCCTGGCGTTGAACTTCCCCGCAGCCCCGGGCAGCATCCCGCTGACGATCCTGCTGATCAATGTCGTCGGTGCGTTCGCGCTCGGGCTGCTCCTCGAGTCGTTGGTGCGACGAGGGCCGGACGCGGGTCGCCGACGCGACCTGCGGCTGCTCATCGGAACAGGCGTTCTCGGCGGATTCACCACCTACAGCGCTCTTGCGGTCGACACCGCGACCCTGCTCGGTGACGCGCTGCCGATCGCCATCGCCTACGGTGTGGGATCGGTCGTGCTCGGCGCCGTGGCTTCCTGGGCCGGCATCACCGTCGGTGCCGCCCTCCACCGCCGTTCTGAGGCGGCGTCGTGATCGCCCCATGGCTCTTCGTCGCGACCGCGGTCGCCGGTGGTGTGGGCGCGGCCCTGCGCCTCGTCGTCGACGGCGCCGTACGCAGCACGTGGTCGGCCCCCATTCCGCTGGCGACCCTGGTCATCAACGTCAGCGGGTCGTTGGTGCTCGGCTTGCTCACCGGTCTTGCCGACCACGCGGGGCTGCCCCGAGAGTGGCTGCTCGTCGCGGGCGGCGGGCTCATGGGCGGCTACACCACGTTCAGCACCGCGAGCGTCGAGACCGTGCGCCTCGTAGCCGAGAAGAAACGGGTCGCTGGGATCGCCAGCGGCGCGGGCATGCTGCTGCTCGCCGTCGCTGCCGGGCTCGTCGGCCTCATCATCGGCAGGTCATGACACCCTTCTGACTTCCGGGGCGACGACTGACCAGGCGTCACCCCGGAACCGCCCAGGACGACCTGGTCACAGCCGGAGCCTTCCTTCTCCGTCCGTGAGACGATCACCACCTCAGTCGGCGGCCGCCGACTCCCTTTTCCGTTTCGACGAACGAGTGAGCAGGAGAGAGCACCATGAGTAACACCGTCGTCCATGACTTGGTTTCCGAGATGCTGAGTCGGCTTCCGTCCGGTGGAGGCATCGTGGCTGTGGATGGCGATGCTGGCGAGCAAGTCTCGGACATGGGCAGTCAGTTGGCTCGGGAGATCAGCGCGAGAGGCCTCACGTCGTCCGTCCGAGCATTCGCGGGCACGGACTTCGAGTCCTTGCCCGCCGGCACGGACGTGGTGTTGGTCGTCGGCGAAGGCGCGTTGCAGCCTGGCGTCCGGACGCGGTGGAACTGGACTCTGTGGGTGGAGGCCTCCGGGGCGCGTGATCCGGCGAGTAACGACCGCAGTGCGGTGGCGTTCGAGAGCTACAGGTCGCGTGACGAGCCCAAGGGCGCCGCCTCGGCCATCGTCGACGTCAGTGACCCCGAGGCCTATCGCCGTGACTGGAACGACGCCTGTTCGATCTGAGCCGCTCCCCCACGCACCCTCGTCGTCCGCGGTCAGGGCAGGGGACGGGGAGGCGCGAGGAGCGTTCCGCGGATGACGCTGCCGTGGAAGGTGCGCACGGCGACCGTGATCCAGGCCCCGACGAGCCCGATGTAGAACGCGACCGCCAGTACCTGCAGCGCGACGAGTCCCGTGTGCAGGGCCAGACCGTTCAGGCCTGTCACGCAGGTGCCGACGGGGAAGGTGAACGACCACCAGGTGAGTGAGAACGGGAGCCCCTGGCGGATGGTGCGGAGGGTGATGGCCGATGCCAGTGCCGCCCACATCAGGGCGAATCCCAGAGTGGGCACACCGTAGACGAGCCCGAAGACGAACAGGGCGTGCGAGGTTCCCTGGTCGACGGCGAGGTGGGCGTTGCCACCGAGCAGGTTGGCCGCGGTGATCGACTGCCCCAGGGGGCCGAGGACGATCCAGAGGGTCGGGACCATGCCGGCCGGGCCGATCTTGTGCTGGGCCAGGCGTGACCAGATCAGCGTGATGATCACGATCGACGCCAGCAACGACAACCCGAACATCGCGTAGCACCCCCAGAGCATGTTCTGCCTGGCCTGCCCCGCGGGCAGGAAGGGCAGCAGCAGCGCACCGGTCGAGGCAGACACCATCGGGGGAACCACGGGCATGAGCCAGCCGCCGAACGCACTGTCGGGGGCCGTGTCGTGCCGGGTGAACGTCAGGTACGGGACCGCGATCGCGCTGACGAGGCCGAGCACCGTACCGATGGTCCACAACACCCAGTCGATGCCGACCGCCAGGGGCGTACCGAGGACGTCTCTGCCCAAGAGCAGGGTGCCCGCGCCGACGGTCAGCAGCGCCATGGGCGGTGCCCCGTAGAAGTGCGCCATCACCGGATTGAGTCGATGCCCCCGCGCGGTGGCTCGGTAACGCACCCAGTGCATGACGGTCGCCGTGCTGAGAGCGACCAACAACACGCTGGCCAGTGCCCAGACGATGGTCGCGGCAGGGCGCAGCCCCGGGAACTGCAACGGCAGGGTCGCCGCGGCGTTGGCGACGATGCCGGTCCCCATGATCGACGCGAACCAGTTCGGGGTCAGGTTCGACACGATCTGCCCGCGGTGCTCGAGCTGGCGGAACAGACCGTGCGTGCGGGGAGGGGCGACAGTCGGTGTGATCGCGGCAGGCATGCCTCGATCTTCGTACGTGCGTCCGGCTGCCGATACGGGCGGATGCTTGTGGTGTCACAATCGATCCTTGTGACCGGACTCCCTGTTGATCTCGAGACGCTCCGACTGCTGGAGGCGATCTCGAGATCGGGCAGTCTGGGCCGGGCCGCGACATCGGTGGGCATCAGCCAGCAGGCGGCGTCGTCTCGCATCACGGGCGCCGAGCGGCGGCTGGGTCGTACGTTGCTCGTCCGCTCTCGGGCGGGCTCGGCGCTGACCGAGCACGGACTCCTGGTGTGCGAGTGGGGCCGACCCCTGCTCGAGGCGGCGACCACCTTCGAACGATCGCTGCACACCCTGATGACCGGCGCCTCCGACGCTCTCCTCGTCGCGGCGAGTCAGACGGTGTCAGAGGCGCTGATGCCACGCTGGATGACAGCGGCAGCGGATCGTGTCCGGGTACGCCTGGAATCGGGCAACAGCGACTGGGTCGTCGACGAGGTCCGTTCGGGGCGCGCGCACCTCGGGTTCACGGAGACCCCTGATGAGGCCGACGGGCTCGCCACGACCGTCCTGGGTGTCGACGAACTGCTCGTCGTCGTCTCGCCGAGGCACGCATGGGCATCGAAGTCCGAACCCGTGACGGCAGCGGATCTCGCATCCACACCGCTCGTGTCTCGGGAGTCGGGCTCGGGCACCCGCCGGACCCTCGAGCTCGCCCTGGGGATCGACCCTGCCCTGATGGCAGAACCCGCTGCGCAGTTGTCGTCGACGGGCGCCATCCGGGCGGCCATCGCCGGCGGTGTGGGTCCGGGAGTCATCAGCTCGTTGCTGGTCGAGGACGACCTCCGTGCCGGGCGCCTCGTCACCGTCCCGGCAGCCGTCGACCTGAGGCGCCCGTTCCGCGCCGTGTGGTCGGCCGGTCTGAGCGCCGGGGCGCAGGATCTCCTGGCCGTGATCGCCGCGTCGCAGCACAGCCCCGACTCCTCGCCGAGATGATCAGAGAAGCGAAGCGTGCCGTAGGGCCGTGACGGCCCGCAGGTGCTTCTCGCCGGCGCGGGTGGCGTTCGCCGGCGACAGATGGGGTGCCGCGAGCACGGGCACGACCCTCGCACGCGGTTCCAGGGTGAAGTACCTCATCACGCCCGTCAGGGCCGGAGTGCCGAAGGTCACGATCGCCCGCAGCTGCGGCAGAGAAACGAGCAGCTGAGCCAGGGCAGGGCGTGCCTCGTCGAGATCGGTGACGGTCGGCGCCCGACCAAGGGCCCACGGGACGATGTTCCATCGCAGGTAGACGTTCCTGCCCAGACCCGACTCGATCCGTGCTCGCCTGAACGCAGACGCCGTCGGCCCCGGGTTGTCCTCACTGCTGATCGCGTCCTCGCCCTGCTTGATCGTGGCAGGACCGGGTGATTCCATCAGCACGAGAACTGTCGCCGCTGCTCCTCCACCTGATGGGTCGAAGCCCGGCACGAAGCGCGCACGTCCTGGTCCGGAGCTCCGCCATTCCGACACGAGCTGATCGAGGCCCCTGGGCTGCTGCATCCCTAGACGCTACGACGTCGAGGACCATTTCCGCCCACGCTCACCGACGACGCGGAACGACCAAGACGGCGTCCGCTCCGAGTGCACTCGCCCCACAGCAAGTGATCCAGTGGGCGATCCTCTATCGGGCACCGTCCACGCGTGCGTTCAAGCGATCAACCAGTTGCGCCATTCGGGGCGGTCCGAGTCGAAGGACGAGCGACTCCGAGAACCAGCGCATCCACACCGCCTCGACATCAAGGATCGTGACGGCATCGGCCCTGAGGAGAATGCGAACCAGGTCGACCGCCTCCATCTCGCACTCATCTGACGGAGCACCGTCCGGCTGACCAGGCTCGAGACCATACGGATCGACATCGCTGAGAACAGCCAAGACACCAGCGAGGGTCTTCCCGTAAGTCACTGTCCCCGCTCTCATGCCCCTCATGATGCCTGGGGCTGCCTCAACCGGTGACCGATTGCTAGGCGGACGTTTTCAGCACGGGTCACATCCTCACCAGCAGGACTGCGGGAGCGACGTCGACCACGAGGCCGGCGACCGGTATCGCTGCCACCCCAGGTGGCGACCAAAATTCCGCTGCTTGTGGCTCCCCGAGCCATCCCGGGACTGCATTACCAAGACCGAGATTCTGGTGACCGTCTTGGGGCACGCTGGCCTGCGACGAGGACGGCTACTTGATTACCGCGAGGAGGTCTTCCATCGTGTCGATCTGGTCAGTCTGAGAGGAGACGATCGCTGTCGCCAGCTGGACCGCGTCAGGGTTCTGCCCACCCTCGATCTCGGTCTGCGCCATCTCGACAGCCCCCTCGTGGTGTGTCGTCATCTGTTCCAGGAACAGCCGCGCCGCGTCGGTTCCGTCAGCATTCTCGAGGGCGTCCATGTCGGAGTCGCTCATCATGCCGTCCATGGAGTGATCCATGGACGCCTCAGTGTCCTGCCCCCAAGCCTTGAGCCATGTCGTGAGCTGATCAATCTCCGGGGCCTGCTCGGCCTTGATCGTCTCGGCAAGGGTGATCACGTCCCCGTCGATACCGTCTTTCGCGAGGAGCATGTCGCTCATCTCGACGGCCTGGGTGTGGTGCGGGAGCATCATCTGGGCGAACATGACGTCTTGATCGTTGAAGGCAGCAGCCTGGGACGACGACGCGGACGACGTGTCGCCTGCGGACGACGACGCCTCGGCGCACCCCGCGAGGGCGAGGGCAGCAATGGTCGCAGTTGCGCTGATGAAGATGGTGGCGGTGCGGTTCATGGTCGTTCTTCCAGGATCAGAATCGAAAAAAAGATACCCCCCGGAGGTATCGTGCCGCGTACGGCTGATGAGAGCCTCTGAGCCGGCACCGGTGGTATCGGTGTAACGGTGAACGCGTCGAGGTTGCCGAGCGCAGCGCGCAGATGCGCCTCGGCCTGGTCGGCGGTCTGGGACGCCGTCAGGAGGTCTTCGGCGTCGACCTCGATGGTTGCGGAGCCGGTGAGACGGTGCCCGATCCACCGGAGATAAAGATCGTGGACGCCCCGCACGCCCAGGGCGTGTTCCAGGGCGTGTTCGGCTCGCTTGTGGAGGTCGGGGTCGATGCCGTCCATCAGCCGTCGGCCGATGGATTTCACCGTCCCCCAGGGCAGGACCATGATCGAGGCTGCGATGAGCAGGCCGATGATGGGGTCCGCGAGCGGGAACCCGGCGAGGACCCCGATGGCGCCCAGCACGACAGACAGGGACGTGAAGCCGTCCAGGCGGGCGTGGACCCCGTCAGCGACAAGGGCTGCCGATCCGATCCGTCGCCCGACGCGGATGCGGTAGATCGCGACGAGTTCGTTGTCTGCAAAGCCGATGAGCCCAGCGGCGACCAGCAGCCAGGGATTCGCGATCGGCCTGGGGTCGATGAGGCGGTTGATCGATTCCCAGCCCGCGACGGCTGCCGACGAGTGCAAGGCGCCTGGACCGGCCGGGGGCCGCCGGCATCCGTCTCGACGATCGCCCCGCGTCGAGAGGCGCACCCCGAGGAGTTGCATAGCACGCATGGACACCCTTCCCCTCTGGCTGTTAGCCGCCATCTTCGTCGCCGGCGCCGCCGTCATCTGGGTCGCCGGCATCCAGCTGTCGAAAACGACCGACGTCCTCGACTCCCGACTCCACCTCGGTAGCGCGCTCGGCGGACTCATCGTCCTCGCGGTGGCGACCAACCTGCCCGAGATCGCCATCACGGTCAGCGCCGCCCTCTCGGGCTCGCTCGAGGTGGCCGCGGGCAACATCCTCGGCGGCATCGCCCTTCAGACGGTCGTCCTCGTCGTCCTGGACGCCCTCGGGAAACGCGGCAAGGGTGTCCACCCCCTCACCTATCGCGCGGCCTCCCTAGGGCTGCTGCTCGAGGCACTGGTCGTGGTGGCGGTCCTCGCCGTCGTCATCGCTGGAACCCAGCTGCCGTCCTCGCTCACAGTGGCGCGCCTGACGCCGGACGTCGTCCTCATCGCCGTCATCTGGCTCGTGGGCCTGTTCCTCGTCCGGCGTGCCGGCAAGGGCCTGCCGTGGCACGAGGCCGGAGCGGCACCTGACACGTCGACGCCGCGACCGCGCGGACACCGGACGCGCTCGAACCCGTCGCCGACGACCATGAGCACGAAGAAGGCCGCGGTCGTCTTCGGCCTGTCGGCCCTCGCCACGCTCGTCGCCGGCGTCGTGCTCGAACGCGCGGGCGACGCGGCCGCGTCGCAGATCGGCTTGTCGGGTGTGCTGTTCGGCGCGACAGTCCTGGCCCTGGCGACGAGCCTGCCCGAGATCTCGACCGGGTTGCAGGCCGTCAAGCAGGGCGACGACAACCTGGCCATGAGCGATATCTTCGGCGGCAACGCCTTCCTGCCCGTGCTCTTCCTCGTCGCCACGGTCATCTCCGGGCAGGCGATCCTGCCCCAGTCGAACACCAGCGACGTCTACCTGACCGCCCTCGCCGCGCTCCTCACGCTCGTCTACGCCGTCGGCCTGCTCTTTCGGCCGCGACGACGCATCGCGGGCATGGGCCTGGACTCGTTCGTCGTGCTCGTGCTCTACGCGGTCGGCATCGGTGGCCTCGTCGCCATCACGCTCGGCTGACAGGACCAGCCCGGCGACACTGGCGACCGTCAAGCCCAATGAGCCGTGGAAGTTGACCAAGGCGCCCATGCTGCTGTAGCCGCGGGCGTCCTTGTACTCGACCTGGCCGACGTCTGAGATCGCCGTAATCCGGTCCCGGGGGATGTTTCGAGACCAGATCACGTCGTGAACATGGATAGTCACGTCGTCCAGCAGGGCGTGACGCCGCAGCTGCGAACAGTGGCCCAGAGTGATGATGTGTGACAGCGGTGCCCTCGGTGCAGGGTTGCCACTCGCGTCTGCCACCCGTTTCGCCGGGAGTGAGGACGGCTGCCTGCGACCGCCAATCTTTTTCGGCCACGGATGAACTTCTGGATGAGCTGCATCGTGTTCGTAGTAAGCGGGCTACCTGGGCCGGCGTACCAGCAGGAGGAATCATGCACAAGCGAATGACCATCACCCTCACGACGGCCGTTTTGGCGGCGGCCGCTCTCTCCGGGTGCACCACATCTGCCGAATCATCCACGACGACCGACTCCACCGAGCCGGCCCCCGCCGAGACCACCGCGGCAGCGGCAGTCCTCGGCACCGCAACGTCTCCCCTGGGCGAGATCATCACCGACGACGCCGGGTACACGATCTACACGTTCAAGATGGACGAGCAGGACTCGGGCACCAGCAACTGCTACGACGAATGCGCCACGACCTGGCCGGCAGTTGAAGCCTCCGACACGTCCTCCCCAGAAGGCATCACGGGCGAGATCGGTTCCCTCACCCGCACGGACGGGACAACCCAGCTGACCGTCGACGGCTGGCCGGTGTACCGGTTCGCGAAGGACACCGAACCTGGACAGGTCAACGGACAGGGCGTGAAGGATGCCTGGTACGTCCTCCAGCCGGACGGCACGATCAACATGGAAGCAGCCACTGAGGGCGCAGCGACCCCAGCCTCCTGATCGCGCGCGTGCCTGCCGGACAGAACTCTCCGGGTTGCAGGCCCTCGCAGCTCCACAACCCCACCCGAGCAAAGGAGCCACAAGGCAGTGCTCATCGACATCAAGGCAGAGACAGTGGGTGCGAATACGTCGACTGCTTCCGCTCAGACGGTGAACCCATGTCCTGGCCTGGTCGATGGCATGAGGTTCGATCACTGGTGCGCATCGGCGTTCCTCGGTGCGCTCGATACAGGCACGACAAGAGGCGGTCCTGGATCAGGCACTAGCCGGACTTCACTGGCGCGAGGCGGTGAAGGTCATGGCCCGAGCCAGTGACGAGCTTTTGTCGACATTGTTCGAGTGCCACGGCGGGGCGCTTCGCCGTTACACACACAGCCTCACTCGGAACGCGGCGCTGACCGAGGACATCGTTCAAGAGACGATGCTGAGAGCATGGCAGCGTCCTAAGGTGCTGGAGCTCGACAAGGATGCGGCTCAAGCGTGGCTGTTCACGGTCGCTCGGCGCCTCGTCATCGACGACGCACGATCTGCCCGGAGTCGACGAGAAGTGGCAGCCCTTGGCGAGGTAGAAGGCACTGCTCTCGATCGCACTGATGCCGTCCTGGACAGCATCATCGTTGCGGACGCGCTGGCGTCGCTCTCCGACCACCACCGTCAGATCGTCATCGATGCGTACTTCGCTGGTCAGAGCATTCCTGAAATTTCGAGACGGCTTGGCATCCCAGAAGGAACCGCGAAATCGCGGCTCCACTATGGGTTACGCGGGCTGAGGCTAGCCCTCCAAGAAAGGGGCGTCACACGATGACTGAGCATCCCGATCTTCAAGCTAACGAGGACCGTTACCAAGACTGGGACGCGTCCTACGTCCTCGGAGCGCTCCCCACCGATGAACGTCGCGAATACGAGCAGCACCTCAGTACCTGCGCCAACTGCCGTGAAGCGGTGACGGAACTTGCGGGTCTCCCAGGCATCCTGAGCCGAATCTCGCCGGAAGAGGCCCTTGCCATCCATTCACCTCTGGGTATGGATGAAACTCAGGCGCCATCAGAAACGTTGTCGCTGATGGCCCACCGCTTCCGCAAGAGTCAACGCCGCCGCCGAGGAGTCATGGCTCTCGCAGTTGCCGCTGCTGTTGCTGCCGCCGTCTTCGGGGGGCTCGCCGTGGGCGCAAGAAACGACGTCGGCCCAGCGACGGCCCAAATGACGTTCCAGCCCATGGACCCCGGAACTGACTCCACCACCCTTACTGCCGGTCTGCAGATCGAGGAGAAATCTTGGGGCACGAGGCTCGATTGGAACTGCGACTACGGCGCGGATGCGCCAGACAACTCCCGATACGAGCTCGTGGTCACACAAACGGACAACACCACGCTTACCGTCGCGACGTGGGACGCAGCTGGCTCGCGTGCCGCAGATCTGTCTGCGTCGACGGCTATTCCCAGCCTGAAGATCACGAGTGTAGAAATCCGCTTGCAGGGATCCACGGTCGCGTTGGCTCGGCTAGACACCTGAGCACCTCCGAACGAGACGCCCGTTAGACGGTCGGTCACCGGACGCTCGTTGGCTGCGACCACTCCCTCTTAGTTGCGGGGCCCAGATCGTCTCGATAAATCGGTCCGAAATCGCTCTCGGTGGCGGATCGGCTATCGAGACGCAAACGCGGTGACTCGTTTCTCGACGTCAGTATGGTTCGCCACATGACCACTCATCAGCCCACTGTCGTTTTCGTCTGTCAGAAGAACGCGGGCAAGTCGCAAATGGCCGCAGCTCTGATGCGCGACCTCGCTGGCGACGAGGTCACCGTGCGCTCTGCCGGCACCAAGCCCGGGGCTGCCCTCAACGCCCAATCAGTCCAGTCTCTTCAAGAGCTGGGCATCGACGTTGGCGACGAGCACCCGAAGGCCCTCACCGCAGACATGATCGCCACGGCTGACGTCCTCGTGACTCTCGGTACCGAGGCGAAAGTTGAAGGGATCCCGACAGTCCGGTTCGAGACGTGGATCACAGACGAACCTTCCGAGCGGGGCATCGAAGGCATGGAGCGGATGCGCCTTGTCCGAGACGACATTCGCTCTCGAGTCGCAGACCTACGCAACCGTCTCTGAATCGCTCCGCACGAGACGTGGGACGAGGCGGACGAAGATCACCATGCCAACGAGCTCGATGAGCGTCTGGGTGACGACGACGACCGGAGCGAGCGAGAGCGATGCCGGTAGGGCGAGTGCGAGCGGCAAGACCACGAGGGAGTTCCTGGTCGCACCGCTGAACACCAGGGCCCGTGTTGCTGGCGCGTCGAGATGGAAGATGCGTCCGACGCCGATGCCGAGCGCTGCCATGAGGACGAGGAACGCGGCATAGATCGGCGCCAGCACGAGGAGCTGACCCAGGGAGTCTCCGACGGCGCCGGCTTGTGAGGCCACGACGGTGAACAGGGTTGCCATCATCAGCGGCACCATCAGGCCCAGCATCGTCCGCTCGATCACGACACCGGACCGGTGTCGCCGGGCGAGGGCCTGCACGAGCGCGGCCGCGGTGAGCGGGACGACGATTAGGAGGAGGAACGCCCGGGCGAAGGGGCCGACCTCGACCACGGTGACGCCCTCGGGGCCGATGAACAGCAGCAGGTACAGCGGCAGGAGAAGGATCTGCGCCAGCATCAGAACCGGTGCCGCAGCGAGGAGCCGTTCTGATGCGCCGCCAGCGAGGCCGGCAAAGACGATCACGTAGTCGATGCACGGGGTCAGCAGCACCAGCAGTACCCCGAACAGCAGTGCCGGTTCGTCCGCGACGAACCGGGACAGCCCGTAGGCGACGAGGGGGGCGACGACGAAGTTCAGCACCCCGACCGCGGCGAGGAATCGTCCGTCGCGGAGGGACTTCCCGATCGCGGCGAACGGGACGCCCAGGAACGTCGCGAAGAGCAGCAGTGCGAGCACGGGCTCGATCGCTCCCTCTAGGTGGTGTGCTCCCGGCACGGTGAGGCCGACGACGCCGGCAGCCAGGATTGCCGTCAAGTAGAGGCCGATCTGCCGGTGTTCGAGCCAGGAGACGACCGCGTTCACGGCTGGACTGGTGTGGGGGAGGAAGGCACGTCAGTGACCGTAGAGGTTCGAGCCGCTTGAAGGTCAAGCGGCACCGGCGGCTCTAGGGTCGCGGTGTGCGAATCTCCGAAGTCAGTAAACGCAGCGGTGTCTCCGCCACGGCGCTCCGGTACTACGAGTCCATCGGGCTCTTGACCCCGGCCAGGGCCCACAACGGGTACCGCGACTACAGCCCGGACCTGCTCAGCCGCCTCGACCTGATTGAAGCCAGCAAGGAACTCGGGTTGCCTCTTGATCAGATCGGCGCGCACCTCAGCGCCATGGAGTCGACGTCCTGCACCGATGTTCGCGAAGCCTTACGGCCGCTCTTGGCCGAGCAGGTGCGTCAGATCGAGAAGAAGCAGGCCCGGCTCGACCGGCTCCGGTCACGCCTCGCTCGTGCCGAACACGGCCTAGCCGCGTGCCCTGACCGGTCAGAGCGGTGCTCGACCGAGTGCGTGTTCCGAACGTTCCCCTGATCCGCCGAGCCTCGTCCACGAATCGATGGATCAGGGCGCCGCTCGCTGGATTGCGCGGTAGACCGTCGAACGCGCAACACCGAAGAGTTCGGCGATCTCGCTGGTTGTGTGGGCGCCGGTGCGGTGCAGCTGCACGAGGTGCTTCTCCTGTGAGGGGGTGAGCTTGGGCTTGCGACCGCGAAGCTTGCCAGCGGCCTTGGCGATCGCCATCCCCTCCCGCGTGCGGGCACGGATCAGGTCGGCCTCGAACTCAGCCACCATTCCGAGGACGTTGAATAGCAGGCGGCCCACTGGGTCGGTGGGGTCGTAGACCGCTCCCCCGAGGTTCAGGGCGACGCCCTTCTTCGTGAGCTCGTCGGAGATGTCGGTCGCGTCACGCAGCGAGCGGGCAAGACGGTCGAGCTTCGTCACCACCAGGACGTCGCCGGCACGGCACGCAGCGAGGGCCTCGCGCAGGCCCGGCCGGGCTCGAGTAGTGCCCGACAAGCCGTGGTCAACATGGACGTGTTGATCGTCAACACCAAGCGCTGCAAGACCGTCACGTTGTGCTGCGAGATCTTGTCCTGACGTCGAGACGCGGGCGTATCCGATGAGCATCCGACGACTGTAGCGTTCATCCCCCCGTCACCGGGCATTTTTGCGGGACAGGCATACGCGAATCCGCAGGCCAGGCGCCACTTGATGCCAGTCGGATAAAACGGGCCCAAGCAGGTGTCCCGATGAACGACCGTCTTCCGGACGGGAACGACGCGGGGACCAGGGATCGCGAGGTGCCCGGTATCGCGAGCAGCGCCTCCTGCAGGTGTCGCACCGGGGCCACGAGGGCCACCGACCCGAAGGCCGCGTCCCCGACGGCATCCCCGATCACGCGTCGAGGGCGGCCGTAGCCCGCACGGGCCTACGGCGCCGTCGGCCCGCCGGCTCGACCACGGCGACGGCGGAGCAGGCCGCGACCGGTGAGGAATGCCGCGTAGCCGAGCAGGCCGACTCCCACCGCCGGCACGAGCCACGCGCGGGCTCCCGCCGAGACACCCGTGTTGAGGCGTCCCAGCCACGGCACCGAGTACCAGACCTCGCCCATGACCTGCCCCTCGACCACGGGGTCGCGGTCGGGCTCGGCGTTGGCGTCACCCTTCAGCGTGAAGGTGCGCCCCTCGGCGCCGACCGTGATGCCCACCACACGGTGCGAGATGACCCCGGGCACCCCCGAGCGGATCTGGTACGTGACGACGTCGCCGACCCGGATGTCGGCCGGGTCGACCGGACGCACCACGACGAGCGTGCCGGGCGGCAACCCGGGCTCCATCGAGCCGGTCAGGATCGTCAGGGGCACACCGCCCACCAACCGCGGCACGATGACCGCGAGCAGCCCGACGGCGACGACGGCGATCAGCACGACCACCGCGACGGCCTGCGCGAGCATCGACCCGAGGCCCCGTCCCTGCCGATCCGTCCCGCCTCGCGCACGCGACGGCGATCCCGATCGTGACCGCAGCGACGCCCGCGCCGGCGAGCGCGGCCCCGACGACGCCCGCGACCCCGACGGCGGGGCAGCGTGCGTCACGACGACGCCCCCAGCGTGAACAGCTGCGCCTCGGACGTCGTGCACGCCGACACCTGCATCTGCGTCGTGACGCCCGACCCCGTGCTGGTCAGGCACATCGAGTTGCGGTCGCGGAACTGGAAATGACCCGACCCGGGGACGACCGGCACGGCACTCCACCGCTGGGCGCTGATCGCGTTGTCGCTGCGCAGTACGGAGCGGTGGTCGCTCGCGCTGTCCCAGTAGAGCCCGGGAACCACGGGTGACGTGATCTTGAGGTACTGCCCGTCGGCGACGAACTGCCACAGCTGCGTCGTGGTGCCCCGGCAGCCGCTCGACCAGAGAGGCGAGCCGCTGGTCGAGCCCCCGACCGTGACGCATCGGTCCGACGCCAGGTCCCTGACGACGTAGAGCGAGCTGTTGTCGAGCCAGCTGGTGGAGTGCTGCACCGCGGGGGACGCCAGGGAGACGCGGGCGGGGTTCGACGCGTCGAGCGCGCGGATCTCGTAGGCGTAGTACCGATAGACCCCGAGCCCGGTGTCGGTGAAGTTGCGCGTCGACGAGGGCACGGTGCCGACGAGCACGCCCTCGCGGTAGATGCCGTAGCGCGACACCGCGGACGAGTCCGCCGGTGCGGCCCACGTCAGCGAGATGCTCGTGTCCGTCTCGGAGGTCTTGGTGGGAGCCCCGGGCGTGAGGGTGTCGGCGACGGTCTGCACGGACGTCGCCGTGGCGGCGCTGCTCCACGCACCGAGCCGGGCCGTGAGCGCGGCCGTGATCGTCGCCGACCCACCCGCCGCGTCGAACCGGTCGGCCTGGGTGATCGACGTCTGGACGCACCAGGACGAGGAGGCGCCGGCCGGCAGGGTGCCGGAGGGCGCGTCGATCGTCGCCCACGTCCCCGACGAGGCGCCGCCGGGTCGGGTGCCGCAGCGACCCGAGGTCGCAGGCCAGACGGCGACACGGGTCGTCGAGTCGAGGCCCGAGCCGCTCGCGGCGGTGAGCCCGAGACTCCACGGTGCGGGCACCGTGCCGGTGTTCGCGACGGTGACGGTGGCCGTGTGCGAGAGGGCGGACGACGAGTACGTCGCCGCCAGCGTGTCCACGCCGGTCAGCGCGACGGCCAGGCGTCCCGTCGAAGTCGTCGCCGAAGCGGTCTGCACGGGGGCCGTCCACGTGGCCTCGGCCGGCACGGCGACCGCCGTCAGGAGTGCCGCGACGGTGACGACGGCGCCCCACAGGGGGAGGCGACGCGACCGGCGGCGGGGTGTGGCTTCGGTGGGCACGATCAGACCTGCGTTCCGGTGAGTCGCAGGGTGAGGCCGAGGTCGCCGAGGCCCTGCGAGGTGCTCCGGCCGTCGTCCCTCATCGCGACGGAGACGCAGAGCGTGCGGGACTCCCCCGCGGTGAGGACGACGCTCGTCGGCGCCGCCACGGCCGGGGTCGGGTCCGACGCGGTGCCCGACCAGACGGGGTCGGCACCTCCCGCGCGACAGTCGGTCGCCGAGGACGCCGTGCCGAGCCCGAGCACGAGGGCGGGCACGGACCGGGTGTCGGCCCGGGCGCTCGTCACCGTCGCCGCGGCCACGCCGAGCGTGAGGGCGACCGTGCCGGTGTTCGTCGCGGTGACGGGACCGCTCAGGGTGAGGCCGGGGTAGAGCGGGTCGGTCGGCAGGGCGAGCGCACCGAGCGTCAGCGACGCCGACCCCGACGTCACGACGACCGGTCCGTCCGACGTGCTCGCCGAGTCGCTCAGCCGGGCGGACGAACCGCCGACCTCGCCGAGCGACACGACGGCCACCACGACGGTCGCGACGACCCCCACGACGAGCCACGTGCCGCGGGCACCCACTAGATCTGGGTGAGGGTCACGGCGACGGCCCCGAGGTCGACCGAACCGAGCTGGGTGGCGTTCTCGAAACCGACGGTCGAGCTCTTCGGGAACTCGATCGTGACCGCGACGGTGACGTCCTCCTCGAGGCCGTCCCGACCGGTGACCGTCACGGCGGTGGGGGTCGTCGTGATGCCGTCACCCGTGGCGGTGAGCTGCGCGGTCGACGAGAGGTAGTCGGCGAGCGCGATGTCCGACGCCGAGCTCGAGCTGGGCTCGATCGACGAGGGGTCGAGGCTGAAGCTGGCGTTCAGGCCGTCGCCGTGGGCGGTGACGGTCATGTCGCGCGAGTAGACGACCACGTCGCCCGGCACGATCGGGTAGCCGGCGATCGATTCCTGCGGGGCGCCTCCGTTGACGGTCCAGGTCGCGGCCCGGGCGCTCGGTTCGACCTCGAGCCCACCCGAGACGATGGTGCCGCCGGCCGTCTCGGCGCTGGTGTTCCAGAGCGCGAACGTGCCCGCGCCTCCGAGGAGGAGGGTGACGCCGGCGGCGGTGGCGATGGTGCCCTTGACGATGGTCTTCATGACGCGGTCCTTCCGGGCGACCCGTGGGTCGTCGGCTGGTGTCCCGGCTCCTGAGCGCGAGGGCCGTCGACCTCGGCATGCACGCAGGGGGACGACCGTCGGGAGGAGGCACTTGAGATGCCGCGAGAG
The DNA here is from genome assembly GCF_001424645.1 of Frigoribacterium sp. Leaf415. Taxonomy (NCBI): domain Bacteria; kingdom Bacillati; phylum Actinomycetota; class Actinomycetes; order Micrococcales; family Microbacteriaceae; genus Frigoribacterium; species Frigoribacterium sp. Leaf415. The sequence goes on along the minus strand of NZ_LMQR01000001.1, from coordinate 3,023,932 downwards.
GCGGCACAGGCAGGGGACGGTATCTGCATGCAGGGCCGGTGGAGCCACCGGGATGTCTGCTTGTGTCAACTATCTCACCCCTCTCGCCTCCGCGGGGGGATGCGTCGAAAGGGCAGGTCGATTGCCAGTTTGACCCCTCCACCGGGACGTCGGGTCGACGGGGTGCGTGTACCGGGGACCGCAGGAGGCGCGGTGCCGGAAGTCCGACACCGCGCCTCCTGGGGTGGTTCGGCTACGGGACGATGACGGCGCGGCCGCGAACGGTGCCCGCGGCGAGCGCCTCGTAGGCCTTCGGGCCGTCGTCGAGCGAGTAGCGCTGCGTCGCGACCTCGACCTGACCGGCACGGGCGAGGTCGAGGACCTCGATCAGTTCGCTGCGGCTGCCCCAGTAGGGGATGCGCACGGCGACGTCGTAGCCGATCGTGCCGAAGCCGAGCTCGACGGTGCCGCCACCGATGCCGACGATGGTCACGTCGGCGTCCGCCGCGGCGACCGCGACCGCCGTGGCCATGGTCGGCTTCGCCCCGACGAAGTCGAAGACGGCCTGGACGCCGAGGCCTCCGGTGATCTCGCGGATCGCGTCGGCGGCGTGCTCGTCGCTGATCACCGTGTGGTGCGCACCGACGTGCTTCGCCAGCTCGAGCTTCTCGTCGGTGACGTCGAGCGCGATGATCTGCGCACCCGAGAGCGCCCGCAGGATCTGGATGCCGACGTGCCCGAGGCCTCCGGTGCCGATGACGACGGCGTAGGTGCCGGCGCCGAGCTTCGGCAGCGAGGTCTTGATCGCGTGGTACGGCGTGAGACCGGCGTCGGTGAGCGACACGTTCGCGACCGGGTCGAGGTCGCCGAGCGGCACGAGGTGGCGGGGGTCGTCGACGATCATGTACTCGGCCATCGACCCGGGGGCGCCGAGCCCGGGAGGCTTGATGCCCTCGGCGGCGGCGTTGACGCAGTAGTTCTCCTTGCCCTGGGCGCACTGGTGGCAGCGGCCACAGCCCCACGGACCGTAGACGGCGACGGCGTCACCGACCTGCAGGTGCTCGACGCCCTCGCCGAGCTCGGCCACGACGCCCGCCCCCTCGTGACCGAGCGTGAGCGGCAGCGGATAGCCCTGTGCCGTGTAGTCCTCTTCGCTGAGGCTCATGACGTACTCGTCGGAGTGGCAGACGCCGGCGGCCGTGACCTTGAGCAGCACCTGCCCGGGGCCGGGCGACGGCTTCTCGATCTCGACGACTTCGGGGTGCTGACCGACCTGGGTGTACTGGAGTGCCTTCATGGGCGCAGGCTACGCCCGGGGGCTGGACGGTGGGCGACAGGTGTCGTCTTGCTGCCGTGGGCCCGTGCGCGGGGCGGCGGCGGGTGGGCGGCGGTCGGCGGTGGTGACGGTGGGCGGCGGGCGGCGGGCGGCGGTGACGGCGGTCGGCCCTACGATCGACGGCATGGCACACCTGCACCGGGCCGGCATGAGCCCCTCCAAGATCGACCTGCTCGACGCCTGGGTGCCCACCCAGCCGTGGTTCGAGGGCCCGCCCCGGTCCGAGGGCGCCGACGACGAGGGCCTGCGCAGCGTCGCGGCCTTCCGCTTCGACGACCCGGCGGGCGAGGTCGGCGTCGAGACGATCATCGTCGCCACCGCCGACGGCGTGCAGTTGCAGGTGCCCCTCACCTACCGCGACGCCCCCCTGGCCGGAGCGGAGGCGCACCTCGTCGGGACGACGGAGCACTCGGTGCTCGGCACGCGCTGGGTCTACGACGGCACGGCCGACCCGGTCTGGGCCGCGGCCCTCGCGACCGCCGTGCTGACCGGCGGCACGCAGGCCGAGGCCTGGTTCGAGGTCGACGGCGAGCGGCAGGTCCGCGAGCCGAACTCGACCGTCGTCGGCAGCGGCAGCCCGGGCACCCCCGTGCCCGACGTCGACCGCCTCACCGTCGACCAGGTCGAGGGTCGCACGGTCGTCACCGGCGCGGCGGTCCGCATCGTCGTCGCCCGCGTGCTCGGCCGACACGACGCCGGCGCCCTCGCCTCGACCGGTGGCCGCACCGGCGACCACGGCGTCGAGGTGCTCACCGGCACGTGGACGGGGCACGACCAGCCCGAGACGCTCGCCGTCGTGCTCACGGCGTAGCGACCTGCAGGAGGCGCGGGGCGCGGTCGTCGCGCACCGCGCCTCCTCGGCGACCGAGCAGGAGGCGCGGGTGGCGTCCTCGAGGAGCCGGCCCGCGCCTCCTGGTCTCGTCCCGGAGCCTCGTCGTCTCGTCCCCAGGCTCTCGCCGGGTGACGGGACGGTGAACGATCGTGCACGGAGCTTCGTCGGGAGGCACGCTGCCGCTACGGTGGCCCGATGACGGCGATCGACACCTCCCCGACGACCGCGGCCCCCGCGCCCGGCACGCCCCTCCGGGGCACGACACTGACGAGCAGCGACCTCTCGGGCTCGCCTCTCTCGGGTCCGCCCCTCTCGGCCACCGTGCTCGCGACCCCGCCGACGGCCGAGCTGCACCTGCACGTCGAGGGAACGCTCGAACCCGAGCTCGTCTTCGCCCTCGCCGACCGCAACGACGTCGACCTGCCCTTCGCCTCGGTCGACGAGCTGCGTGCCGCGTACTCGTTCGGCTCGCTGCAGGAGTTCCTCGACCTGTACTACGCGTGCACGGCCGTGCTGCAGACCGCCCAGGACTTCCGCGACCTCGCGTGGGCCTACCTCGAACGCGCCCACGCCCAGGGGCTGCGTCACGTCGAGATGTTCTTCGACCCCCAGGCGCACACCTCGCGCGACGTCGACGTCGACGAGGTGATCGACGGGCTGACCCAGGCGCTCGGCGAGGCTCGTGAGCGGTTCGGCATCACGGGCGGGCTCATCCTCTGCTTCCTGCGACACCTGCCGGTGGGTGACGCGGCCGCGACGCTCGAGTCCGTCGCGCACCGCGCCTCCGATCTGATCGGGGTGGGGCTCGACTCGTCCGAGGTGGGGTTCCCGCCGGCCGCGTTCGCCCGCGTCTTCGACCGCGCCCGCGCGCTCGGGCTGCACGTCGTCGCCCACGCCGGCGAAGAGGGGCCGCCGTCGTACGTCACCGACGCCCTCGACCTGCTGCACGTCGAACGCGTCGACCACGGCGTGCGCAGCCTCGAGGACGACGCCCTCGTCGCACGACTGGTCGCCGACCGGGTGCCGCTCACGGTCTGCCCCTTGTCGAACCTGCGGCTCGCGGTCGTGTCCGACCTGGCCGAGCACCCGTTGCCGCGCATGCTCGAGGCCGGGCTGCTCGTCACGGTCAACAGCGACGACCCCGCCTACTTCGGCGGCTACGTGGGCGACAACTACCAGGCGCTGCGCGACGTGCTCGGGCTGGACGACGACGCGCTGGCCCTGCTGGCGACGAACTCGGTCGAGGCGTCGTTCGCCGACGCGGGCCGCAAGGCCGAGCTGACCGCCGAGGTGCGGGCCTGGCGCGAGGCGCGTCGCACGGCCTGAGGCCCGAGCGGCGGGTTGCGGGTTGCGGCCGGCGGGTGCTGTCGCACGCCAAGGCGGGCGAGTTCGTGTCGGCCGGGCCGTCACGGCCGACCGGTGTCGACGAACTGGCCCGCCGAGGTGCGGGCCTGGCGCGAGGCGCGTCGTACGGCCCGAGGCCCGAGCGGCGGGTGACGGGTGGCGGCCGGCGGGTGCTGACGCACGTGAAGGCGGGCGAGTTCGTGCCGGCCGGGCCGTCACGGCCGACCGGTGTCGACGAACTGGCCCGCCGACGGCGCACGCGCCTGCACCGGTGCCGGCACCGGCACCACGTGGCGGCGGTGCAGACGGGCGGCGACGCAGTGCCGTCCCGTGCGGTTCTGTCCAGTCCGGTCGGTCCGGCGCGGTCCGGCGCTGAGGGCTAGAGGGTGCGACCGGCGTTCGCGTCGAGCCAGGCCTTGGGGTCGACCTGGGTGGAGCCGCCCAGCAGCACCTCGAAGTGCAGGTGCTCGCCGGTTGCGACTCCACTGCGGCCGACCTTGCCGACCAGCTCGCCCACCTGGACCGTCTGACCGGCCACGAGCGGGCTCGACCCGATCTGCATGTGCGCGTAGAGGGTGCTGACCCGCTGGCCGTCGATCACGTGGTCGATCACGGCGTACTGACCGAACTGGCCGTGCATGCCCGAGGTCCGCACCACACCCGCCGCCGCGGCGCCGATCGGGGTCCCGCCGCCGGGCGTCATGTCGAGGCCCATGTGCATGCTCGAGCACGCGGCGCACGGTGCCGAGCGCGGTCCGAAGCCCGAGCTGAGGACGACCGAACCCGGGAACGGCCAGCGGATGTCGCCGGTGCCCGAATTGACGATGGTGCCGGCCCCCGAGGAGGCGCGGTTCGAGTTCGTCGACCCCGCGACGTTCTTCGAGGTGACGACGGGCTCGGGCTCGGGCGGCGGAGGCGGCGGCGGTGCGTCGGTCACCCCGAAGGCGTCGCGGTCGGACACGGTCAACACGACGAGCGACGCCGCGAGGGTCTGGGTCGGCATCGGAGCGGCACCGGCGGTCGGGATGTTCGACCCGCCCAGGTCGCTGGCCGAGGCCGGGGTGAGGTTCGAGGTGAAGAAGAGCATGACGGCGCAGACACCGAGCACGGGCAAGGTCGCCGCGCGGACGCGCGACGAGACGGCGCGCAGCCGCGACCGGCCGGACGTGCCCCGCGGGCTCTGGCTCGGGCGACCGCCGTCGCGGGTCCGACGCACGAGAGCCGGCACCGAGGGCCGCGAACGACGAGCGACGCGCGTCGCGGGCTCAGCCGCCACGGGGTCGGCCGTCGCGGGGTCAGCCGTCGCGGGCTCAGCCGTCGCGGGGTCAGCCGCGACACCCACGGGCGCCGGTGCACCCACTTCCGAACCATGAACCCTGTTGCTCGTGGGTGCATCGTTCGAAACCGGGTTCATCGCGGGGTCGGCGGGAGGCGCGGCGGACGAAGGTGCGGAGGCGGCGGGAGCAGCATCAGCGGCGGAGCCACTCGCGGATGCGCCGGCGGCGGCCGCGGCAACAGCGCGCTCGAGCGCGCGGGCCTCGCGGCGCGTCAGCGGCAGGTCGGCCCGGGGCGTCTGCTCGGCCGGCATCGCGGGCTCGGGGGTGTTCGAGGGGTCGGTCATGAGCGCTTCCTGGGACGGACGGCGCATCGACTCACGGTTCTCCTCGTTCGGGCGGACCGACCCACCTTACGATCGGAGCCGCCCGCTGACCAGGGGTGGAGGCGAACTTTCAGGAGCTGTACCCTTCGAGGTCGACCGGCACCGCGCCTCCTGACCGGGGTCGCTCGCCGTGATGCCGATGACGCCACCGCCCACCCGACGGGCCCGCCACACCCGGAACGACGGACGGGCGGCCCCCGGTCACCCCACCTCGCGGGGGTTCCGTCCGGCGGGCGGCACCCCCTACCCTCGGGCCGTGACCTTCGTGCTGGCTGCCCTGCCCCTGCTGCTCATCGTGGGGGCGCTCGTCGACATCGTCACGCGCCCCGAAGGCGACGTGCGACACCTGCCCAAGGGCCTGTGGATCATGATCGTGCTTTTCCTGCCGTTGATCGGCAGCATCGTCTGGTTCGCCGCCGGCCGCGAGTACGGCCGACGCGTCGAGCAGATCGGCCCGCGCGACCAGAGCCGGTACCACGAGGCCGCGGCCCGCACGCTCGACCACCGCGTCCGTAGCACCGAGCAGCAGCTCGCCGACCTCGACCGCGAGGCCGAGCACTACGAACGTCTCGCCCGCCTGGCGAAGCTCGAGGCCGAGGTCGAACAGCGCCGGTCCACGGCCGGCGACGACGTCCCCGCCTGACCGGCACCGAACCTCCCGGCCGGCGGCGGACCCGCACGCAGAAGCGGGCGGGTCCGCGGCGGGCGGGCGTCCGAAGACGCCCGCCGACCACGAACACGCCCGCTCAGCATCCAGGAGGCGCGGGGCACCGCCCCGGGGACGACCGACCCCAGCCGCGCAACCAGACCGGCGTCAGCCCACCCCCGGGAACGGCCGACCTCAGCCGCGCACCCAGGCCGCCGTCTCGCCCGGCAGCTGCCCGGCGTCAGTCAGCGGCCCGCTCGCGACCAGCACCTCGCCCGAGCCCAGCCCGAGCGCGGCCAGGTCGACGGGCTCGGTGCCGAACACGCACACCACGTGCCATCCGCCGGGACGGACGAAGTGCAGCACGTCGTCGCGACCGTCGACGGGCAGCCACTCCAGCGTCTCGTCGGTCTGCAGGTCGCGCCGCGCGGCGAGGGCCGCACGGTAGAGCGCGAGCGTCGACGTCGCGTCGGCTTCCTCGGCCTCGACCGAGTACTCGCCAAACCAGCTCGGCTGCGGCAGGTGGGCGTCGCCCGGGCCGAAGCCGAACGACGAGCCCGACCGGGTCCACGGCAGCGGCACGCGGCAGCCGTCGCGGCCGATGTCGACGCCGGGGTTGCGGAAGAACGACGGGTCCTGGCGCTCGTCGGCGGGGATGTCGGCGACCTCGGGCAGCCCGAGCTCCTCACCCTGGTAGACGTAGGCCGACCCGGGCAGCCCGAGCATGAACAGCGACGCCGCACGGGCCCGACGCAGGCCGGTCTCGACGTCGACCTCGGGCGAGGTGCCGCCCGAGAGCAGCCACTCGGCGCCCTGCTTGACGTCACGACCGTCGAGGGCGGGCAGGCCGTAACGGGTCGCGTGGCGGACGACGTCGTGGTTCGAGAACACCCACGTCGTCGACGACCCCGAGGCGTCGGCCGCGTCGAGGTTGTAGGTGATGATGTCGTGGAACTGCGTGGCGTCGAAGTCGGCCTCGAGCAGGTCGAAGTTGAACGCCTGGCCCAGCCCCTCGGCGCTGGCATAGCGGGCACGACGCGACGGCTCGACCCAGGCCTCGGCCACGGCGATGCGCGGCGGGTCGTACTCGTCGAACACCTCGCGCCACGTGGCGTAGATCTCGTGCACCTCGTCGCGGTCCCACAGCGGGTGGTCGCCGTCGGCCTTCGGCAGCGCGTCGAGCTCGGCCCTGGACGGCAGCACCTCGGGCAGGCTCTTCGCCAGCCCGTGGGCCACGTCGACGCGGAACCCGTCGACGCCGCGGTCCGACCAGAACCGCAGCGTGGTCAGGAAGTCCTCGCGCACCTCCGGGTTGTCCCAGTCCCAGTCGGGCTGCTCGCTGGCGAACGAGTGCAGGTACCACTGGCCGTCGGCGACGCGGGTCCAGGCCGGGCCGCCGAAGATCGACGTCCAGTCCGAGGGCGGCAGCTCGCCGGACTCGCCGAGACCGTCGCGGAAGATGTAGCGCGCCCGGGCGGGCGATCCCGCGGGGGCGGCCAGCGCCTCCCGGAACCAGACGTGCCGGTCGGACGAGTGGTTCGGCACGAGGTCGGCGATCACGCGGATGCCGGCGGTGTGCAGCGCGTCGATCATCTCGTCGAACTGCGCCAGCGTGCCGATCTTGGGGTCGACGTCGCGGTAGTCGTCGACGTCGTAGCCGCCGTCGGCGAGGGCCGACGGATAGAACGGACTCAGCCAGACCGCGTCGACGCCCAACTGCTGCAGGTAGGGCACCGCCGCCGTGATGCCGGGCAGGTCGCCGATGCCGTCGCCGTTCGAGTCGGCGAAGCTGCGGGGGTAGATCTGGTAGACCGCCGCCTGGCGCCACCAGGTCGGGTCGTCGGTCAGCAGCTCGGTCGAGGGTGCGGTGCGGAGCGTGTCGGTCATCGTGGAGCGGGGTCCTCTCGGTGGTGGTGGGTTGTCCGGAAGGTCAGGAGGCGCGGGTCGCGCCCCCGACGGACGCCTACTTGATCGCGCCCTGCGTCACGCCCGCCATCACCCAGCGCTGGGTGAAGAGGTAGACGACGATCGCGGGGGCCATCGCCATGAGGTACGAGGCGAAGGCGACGTTGTAGTTGTTGCTGAACTGCGTCTGGAAGATCTGTTGCAACACCGGCAGGGTCTGCAGCGACGGGTCGGCCGTGATCAGCGACGGCATCGCGAAGTCGTTCCACGAGGCCAGGAAGGCGAAGATGCCGACCGTGGCGCTCATCGGAGCGAGCAGCGGGAAGACCAGGCGCCAGAAGACCTGCCACGTGGTGGCGCCGTCGAGCCGCGCGCTCTCTTCCAGCTCTTCGGGCAACGACCGCAGGAACGCCGTGAACAGCAGGATCGAGAACGACAGCTGGAACATGACGTGCAGCAAGGCGACGCCGGCGGGGTTGTCGAGGCCGACGATGCCGGTCAGCTTGATCTGCGACAGCGCGACCACCGGGAACGGCAGGAACATCGCGGCGAGCAGGTAGAAGAACGAGAAGCGGAACAGCTTGCGGTCCCAGTTGCGCGAGATCGCGTACGACGCCATCGACGCGAGCACCACCGTGCCGACGACGGTCGCCGCCGTGACCAGGGTCGAGATGCCGAACGCCCGCGGGAAGTCGGTCAGCTGCCAGGCGGTCGCGAAGTTCGAGAAGTCGATCGGTGCCGGCAGGCTGAACGCGTTGCCGTCGACGGCCTGCGCCGTCGTCTTGAGCGACATCGTGATGGTGACGTAGATCGGGATCAGCACGGTGATCGTGCCGAGCACGAGCAGCGCGGTGACGAGACGGTTCGGACGTTCCCGACCGACGCGACCGCGTCGACGACGGGTGACGGCGTCGGCGTCGCGACCCGCGCCTCCCGGGGTGGGGGCCGGCGAAGCGGCCGGGGTGACGAGTGCGGTGTTCGCCATCAGACGGCCGCCTTTCCGCGGGTGATCCGGAGTTGGACGAGCGCGATCGCGACGGCGATCACGAAGAAGATGGTCGCGTTGGCCATCTGGTAGGCGTAGTCGCCACCGGTGAAGCCCGTGAAGATCGTCATCGCGATGCTGCGGGTCGACGTGCCGGGGCCGCCGTTCGTCAGGCCGACGATGATGTCGTACGAGTTCAGGAAGTTCTTGAAGCCGATGATCGTGTTGATCAGGACGTAGCCCGCGATGAGCGGCAGCGTGATCGACCGCAGCTGCTTCCAGCCCGAGGCGCCGTCGAGGCTGCTCGCCTCGTAGACCTCGCCGGGGATGGCGAGCAGGCCCGCGATGTAGATCAGCAACGTGCTCGGGATCGCCTGCCACGCGGTCACGACGACGATGCCGATCCAGGCGGTGTCGGCGTTCGCGAGGATGCTGTCCTGCAGCCCCGGGATGCCGAGCGAGGCGCCGAGGGCGGGCAACGAGTTCGAGAAGAGGAACTGGAAGACGAACGCGATGATGATGCCCGAGATGACCATCGGGATCACGAACACGGCCCGCAGCGCCGTCTTCGCCTTGATCTGCGAGGTGAGGCCGATCGCCAGCAGCAGCGCGACGACGTTGACGGCGATCACCGTGACCAGCGCGAATCCCATCGTGAAGCCGTACGAGCCGAGGATCGCCGGGTCGGTCGCCATCGCGAGGTAGTTCGTGATGCCGACCATGTCGAACTCGCCGAAGCCGATCGAGTTCGTGAAGCTGTAGAAGACTCCCATCACGGCCGGCAGCGTGATCGCCAGCGAGAACAGGACGAGCGTCGGCACGAGGAAGAAGTAGAAGACCGGGTCGACGCGCTTGCCGCGACGCCGGGGGTTGCCGGCCGTGCTGCCGCTCAGCGAGGCGCGGGCGCCTCGCGCGGCCGTGGGGGTGGTGGTGGCCATCGGGTCTCCTTCGACTCGGGCGGTGGTCGGGGTGGCGGAGCCCGCGGTGCGGCCCGTGGTGCGTGCCGTGGCGCGGCCCGCGCCGTCGATCGCGCTCATGCGCGGAGCGCCAGACGGCGCCAGTCGGCGTCCATGGTGCGGAGAGTGCCCTCGACGCTGGCGCCCGTGACGATGCCCTGCACGTAGTTCTCGGCGGGGATCGTCAGCGGGATCGCCTTGGAGGCCCCCTGGTAGAACCGCGCGTCGTCGTAGTAGCTCTGCATGCCGACGATGCGCTCGTCGGTCACGGCGGGGGCCGACCTCGTGGTGCCGAACGCCAGGAAGTCCCGGTTGTAGGCGTCCTGGATCTCGGGCTGCATGAGATAGGTCAGGAACTCGCGGGCGGCGTCCTGCTTGCGCGACTGCTCGGGCACCCACAGGGCCAGGTCGAGGTTGACCCGCACCTTGCGGTCGGCCGGGTCGTCGGTCATCGGCAGGGGGAACGTGCCGACCTTCGCCTCGGGGTTCGCCTTCGTGATCTCACCGAGTGCCCACGGCCCCTGCATGAGCATCGCCGCCTCGCCCTGGGCCATGGCGAGGTTTCCGTCGCCGTAGCCGCGGCTGTTGCGGTTGTCGTTCGACAGCCGGCCGAGCTGCACCATGCGCTCGACGGGTTCGCGGAAGTCCTTCTCGAACGAGACCGAGCCGCCCTGGCCGACGCTCGTGCCCTCGGCGTTCATCTTCTCGTAGAAGGCCGCGACGTCGAGCGAGCCGCCGGTCGTGTAGTCGAACAGGCCCTGCGCGACGGTCCACGGTTCGCGGAAGGTGCTGTAGATCGGCGTGACGCCGGCCGCCGTGAAGGTGTCGCACGCGGCCAGGAACTCGTCCCACGTGGTCGGCACCTCGACCCCGAGGTCGGCGAAGATCTGCTGGTTGTAGATCACCGACGCCGCCGTGATCGAGTACGGCAGCACGCTCGTCCGGCCGGGGTAGGTCGCGTACTGGTCGACGAGGCTCTGCACCTCGGGGCGGATCGTGCCCGCCTCGGGCAGGTCGCCCAGGTCGCTCAGCGCCCCGCGCTCCATGAAGCGGGCCATCTCGAGGTTGTACGTGAAGGCCGCGACGTCGGGCGGGTTGCCCCGGACGAAGCCGGCCGAGATGCCCGAGGTCGAGTCGTGGATCACCCGGACCGCCGACTGGGACTCGTTGAACCGCGAGACCAGGTCGGAGAAGTACGGGATCGCCTCGGGCTTGGTCGCGTAGAAGGTGATCTCGGTGCGCCCGCGGCCCGAGCCGGACGGAGCGCAGCCGGCGAGGAGGAGCGCCGCCCCGGCGGCACCGATCCCGCCGAGGAGGGTGCGTCGGCTGAGGCCGGCACCGGAGGGCAGTGGGGGTGTGGGCACGTCGTCGTCTCCCGGGTCGCGACCCCGACGACAGCGTCGGGACCGAGTTGATCTGGTGTGTAGATTTAGACCCTAGATCAATTCGGGTCGTGGCACCATGGGTCGTCGTCGAAAAGATCCGCCGTGTCGCGAGACACCGGCCACAGCACGAGGAGGCGCGGGTGGCGCTGAGCACCGGGGTGTCGTCGCCGAGCCTGCTGCGCCGCATGAACGCGGCCGAGGTGCTGCGGCACGCGTGGTCCGTCGACGCCGTCACGGCGAGCGACCTGATCGCCCTCACCGGACTGACCCGGTCCACTGTGCTCGGGGTCTGCGACGACCTCATCGACCACGGCTGGATGGTCTCGCTCGCCGACGCCCGCTCGACCGGCGAGTACCGCAAGGGCCGCCCCGCGCGGCGCTACGCCCTGGCCCGTTCCGCCGGGCACGTCGTCGGAGTCGACGCCGGCCAGCACCAGCTCACCGCCGTCGTGGCCGACCTGCGGGGCGACGTGCTCGCGCGGGCCGTCCGCCGCATCGACCCCTGCGGCTCGGCCGACGACCGCCGACGCATCGTGTCGGCCCTGGTCGACGACACCCTCGCCTCGGCCTCGCTCGCCGACGACGACGTGCTCGCCGTGACCGTCGGCGTCCCGGCCCCCACCGACGCCGAGGGCCGGTCACCGGTCGAGGCCGGCGCCGACTTCTGGGAGCTGATGAACCCGGACTACGTCGGCCTGTTCGCCCCGCGCGGCTGGGCCGTCGTCGTCGAGAACGACGCGAACCTCGCGGCGGTCGCCGAGGCCGCGGCGCGCGAGGTCGGCGGCGTGCGGCGCGCTGGTGCCGCGAGTGCGGCTGGCGACGCTGGCGATGCAAGCGACGCTGGCGATGCAAGCGACGCTGGCGCCGGCGCCGGCGTGCGCGGTGCCGGCGTGCGCGGCGACGGTGGGGCGGGGCCCTCGTTCGTGACCCTGCTGGCCGGCGAGCGCTTCGGCGCCGGGTTCGTGCTCGACGGAGCCCTCGTGCGGGGCAACCGCGGTGCCGCGGGCGAGATGCGCCTCCTCGACCTGGTCGACGGCGTCGGTTCGGCGGACGGGATCGGCGCCGTGCTGCGGGACTGGGCCCGGGCCGCCCGGGCACTCGGCACGGTGCCCGAGTCGTCTCCGTTGTGGGCGGTGCCGCTCGATCGGCTCGACGCGGCGGCCGTGCTCGCCGCCGCCGACGCGGGCGACCCGGCCGCCCTGCGCCTGGTCGAGCGCATGGCCGAACGGTTCGGACGCGTCTGCGCCGTGCTCAGCGGCATGCTCGACGTCGACCGCATCGTCGTCGCCGGGGCCGTGGCACCCTCGATCGGCCTGCTGCTCGAGCGGACGACCCCGTGGCTCAGCCGGTTCACGCACCGGGCCGCGCCCGAGGTCGTCGCCTCGACACTGGGCGACGCGGTCGTGACCACGGGCGCCGTCGAGCGTGCCCTGGCGCACGTGCGCGGCCACGCACTCGAGCTGACGCTGCCGGGTGCGGCGGACGCGACCCGCGCCTCCTGAGGTCTGATCGGCCCTGCTGCCCGGGCCCTGCTGCCGGGCCCTTCCGTGCGAGATGTCACGACATGCCGCTCACCTTCGGGCGTGAGCGGCGAGTCGTGACATCTCGGCAGGCCAGTAGGCTCGCGGGATGGTCACCGTCGTGCTCCCCTGGCGTCCGCAACCCAGTCGCGTGGCGGCGTTCGAGGTCGTGCGCGACTGGTACGCCGAGGCCCTGCCCGAGGCCGAGATCCGCACGATCGACTCCCCCGACCCGGTGTTCAACCTCGCGCAGTGCCGCAACCTCGGCGTGGCCGGCCTGGCCGACGACGAGGTCGCCGTGATCGGCGACGCCGACACCCTGCCGCAACGCGAGCCCCTGCTCGCGGCGATCGAGGCGGCGCGCACGAGCGGCCGGGTGCACCTCCCTTACACCGAGTACCACTGGCTGGGACGCGACGGCACCGCGCAGGCGGCCGCGGGCACCCCCCTCGAGCGGTGCGACTTCGAGCTCGTCCGCGGGGCCTGCTCGGGGGTCTACGTGACCCGCGCCTCCTCGTGGCGCAGTCACGGCGGGCAGGACGAACGCTTCCGGGGCTGGGGCTTCGAGGACGCCGCCTGGTACCTCGCCCACACCACCCTGCTCGGCGAGGCCCCGCGCCGACACGAGGGCATGGTCTTCGCCCTGCACCACCAGGCCGAGGTGCGCGAGGGGCCGCAGTACGACGCCAACGCCGCGCTGATGCAGCGGTACCGCGACGCGTCGGTCGGCGCCGACGCGATGCGCGCGGTCGTCTTCGGCGGCTAGGCCGGGCCACCCTGCCGGTCGAGATGTCACGACTTGCCGCTCACCTTCGAACGTGAGCGGCACGTCGTGACATCTCGCCAGGGCGAGGGGGAGAGCAGGGCGGCAGGAGGCGCGGGGGGCCTCCGGGGACGCCCCGCGTCAGTCGCGGCGGACCGTGTGCAACGGGCCGAGCGCATGGTCGAGTGCGGCCTCGAGCGGCCACCCTGCCCGCTCGGACTGGCTGAGCAGCAACCCGCCCTGGATCGCGGCGATGATCGCCGTCGCCACGCGCACCGGATCGGCCGAGGCGTCGACCGACCCCGCGGCCTGCAGGCGCCGGATGCCCGTGGCCAGCTGCTCGCGCCAGGCGTCCCAGCTCTCCTTGACGGTGCGCTCGACCTCGGCGTCGGTGGCGGCGACCTGGGCCGCGAGCGTGCCGATCGGGCAGGCCCAGCGACCGAGGCTGATGTAGTACTCGACCAGGGCGGCGCGCCAGCGCTCCCACGACTCCCAGGTGCCGAGGTCGTGGATCTCGGGCTCCTGCGCCTCGAGCAGCTGCCGCCCCTCCCACTGGGCGACCTCGTGGATCAGCTCGGTCTTGCCCCCGGGGAAGTAGTGGAACAGCTGGCTCTTGCTGGTCAGCGTCGCGGCCCGCACGGTGTCGAGCGTCGTCCCGCCGATGCCCGCGGCGAGGATCTGCCGGCCGGTCTCGTCGATGATCCGCTGGCGGGTGAGCCGTCCGCGCTCGGTGATCTTCGTGTCGTCCACGAGGAGAGCCTAGCCCGACTGGACCCTCTGGTCCAGAAAAAGTGGACTCGACGGTCCAGTCTGTGCTAGCAATGGACCATGCAGTCCAATCAAGAAGTCCTCGACTCCCTTCCCACCGACGACCGCCTGGCCGGTCGCACCGCCGTCGTGACCGGCTCGACCAGCGGCATCGGCGAGGCGATCGCCCACGTGCTCGCCGCCTCCGGTGCCACCGTCGTCGTCAGCGGCCGAGACGCCGCCCGGGCGCGGCGCGTGGTCGACGCGATCACCGCCCGAGGTGGCTCGGCCCACGCCGTGCCCGCCGACCTCGCCGGCCCGTACGCCGATCTCCGCACCTTCGCCGCCACGGCGACCGAGGTCCTCGGCGGCCGTGTCGACATCCTGGTCAACAACGCCGGCGTCTACCCGACGATGCCGACCGACGCCCTCGACGACGCCGACCTCGACGCGATCCTGGCGACGAACGTCCGCGCGCCGCACGTGCTCGTCGGCTCCCTCGCTCCGGCGATGGCCGAACGCGGATCGGGCTCGATCGTCAACATCGGCTCGTGGATGACCCGGGTCGGGGTGCCGTTCGGCGCCATGTACACCGCGTCGAAGGCCGCGATCGAGCAGATGACCCGCACCTGGGCGGCCGAGTTCGGCCCCCGCGGCGTGCGCGTCAACAGCGTCGCGCCCGGTGCGACGTCGACGCCGGGCAACGCCGAGTCGGCGGCGATCCTCGACGCCCTGACCGCGGCCACTCCGGCCGGTCGACCCGTGCGTCCCGTCGACATCGCGTACGCGGTGCGCTACCTGGCGTCGGACGAGGCGACCTTCGTGCACGGGGCCCTGCTCGACGTCGACGGCGGCATCCTGAACACCCGGACGATGTAGGCCGACCCGCGCCTCCTGCCGTCCGGGCCTCGGACGGACCGTCGAGATGTCACGACGCGCCGCTCACCTTCGAAGGTGAGCGGCACGTCGTGACATCTCGGCAGGCGGGGGGACCAGGAGGCGCGGGCCAGGTCGGTCAGTCGCGCCCGGTGAGTGCCGCGTGGGCTCGTGCCCGTCCGGGCGTCTCGCGCAGGGACGCCGCCAGACCGGCCAGGCGCCCGGCCGCACCGGGGTCGCGCGTCGGCAGGTCGAGCACGTGCCGCAGCGCCTCCGCCAGTTCGTCGACGGTCGCCGTGTTCGGGGCGAGCGCGACGCCCACCCCGGTGCGCTCGAGGGCCGCGGCTCCGGCGAACTGGTCGGTCGAGAACGGTAGGACGACGACGGGCACGCCCGCGGTCATCGCCTCGGTCACGCTGTTGTTGCCGCCGTGCGTGACGGCCGCGGTCGCCGCGTCGAGCAGGGTCACCTGCGGCAGGAACTCCCGCACCAGCCAGTCGGCCGGCACCTCGCCGAGGTCGGCCCGGTCGCCCGAGCCGAGCGCGATCGCGGCCCGCACCCCGACGCGCCGCAGGGCCTCGGCCACGCGCCCGAGCACGTCCGACCTCACCGACAGGAAGCTGCCGAAGCTGACGTAGACGAACGGGGCGGCGGCCGGTGCGGGTGCGGGTGCGGCCTGGTCGCCGGCGGTCGCGAGGGCGGCGGCAGGTGCGGGTGCGGGTGCGGCCTGGTCGACCGCGGATGCGAGGGCGGCGGAGGACGCAGGGTCGACCGCGGGGTCGGCTTCGGCGTCCGGCACGGCGTCCGGCACGGGGTCCGGCGCGGCGCCGGCGGCCAGCCAGGCGGCGACCTCGGCGTCCACGGGTTCGGCCCGCACGGCCGAGCCGAGCCAGACGTGCGGCGGCAGCAGGGCCTCGCGCGCGGGGTCGGCGAGCTCTCCCGGGTAGTTGTAGAGCAGCAGGTCGCCGTGCTCGCCGAACGCGCTCGTCGACGGCGGCAGGTGCGGAGCGAGCTCGGCCAGTGCGGCGTTCCACTCGGCGGTGAACGAGGCGTCGACCCGCTCGCACAGCTCACGCAGCCCCGCGATGCCCTCGGGCGCGGACTCGGACCCGGACCCGGACCCGGGTCGCACCACCGATGTGCTGTCGAACCACGCATGTGGGTGGTTCGACACCACATCGGTGGTGCGTCCTGCATCGCCGACGGGCCGTGCAGCACCGGCACCGCCGAACGCCGCGGGCCACTCGGGCGGGCACCCGTAGACCTCGTCGCCCACGGGCAGCGCGGTCGGGTGCCCGAGCACGACGTCGGCGAACGGCACGCCGCCGGCCACGAGCGCGAGCCGGGCGCTGAACGCGAGGTGGTCCACGACGATCTGGTCGGGCTGCACGGCAGCGACCACGTCGAGCACGGCCCGGGCCGTCGCGACCGGCTGCCACATCAGGTCGGTGAGACGTTCGCGCGCCTGGTACGAGAGCGTCTCGACCATGCCGAGCCGGGTGGCGTCGAAGAAGCCGCGCAGCGAGGCGTCCTCTTCGGCCACCTGCTCCTCGGCGCGGATCACCCCGGGGTTCGAGCCGCGCCCGAGCTGCAGGTGCACGCGCTCGAAGCCGAACGACTCGACGATGGCGGCGGTCGCCGGGCCGGTCGCGACGACGACGCGCTCGCCCCGGTCGCGCCACTCGGTGGCCAGGGTCGCGAGCGGCAGCAGGTGCGACGCGTAGTCCGGGCTGATGACGAGCAGGGTCATCGTGCGCTCACGCTCCACTCGCGCTGTTCGAGTTCGTCGTGGTGCACCGTGTCGTAGACGCCCGACAGCGACCGCGCCATGGCCTGGATCGTGAAGGACCGCTCGACGGTGTCGCGTGACCGGGCCGCGCGCGCCTCCGTGGTCTCGATCGAGGCCGCGGTGAGCGCCTCGCCCATCGCCTGGCGCAGGGCGTCGACGTCCCACGTGCGGGTGAGCCAGCCGGTGTCGCCCTGGCGGACGTAGGTCGAGGGTCCGCCGCCCTGCGGCGCGACGACGAGCAGGCCCGAGCCCATCGCCTCGAGCAGGGCGATGCCGAACTCCTCTTTCAGGCTGCCGCAGACGTAGACGCCGCACGGCGCCGCGAGCCCGGGCAGCCCGAAGCGGGCCGCGGCGACCCAGCGGGCGACCGTGTCGTTCGGCCGGTGGCCGGGCAGCAGCAGTCCGGAGGCGCGGTGCCGGTCCGCGGGGACGATCGCGTCGATCAGGTCGAGCTGCTCGCGCTCGTCGGCGCTCGGGTGCTCGAGGTCGCCGCCGATCAGCAGCAGGTTCGCGCGGTCGCGCAGCGACACCCCGTCGGCACCGGCCGCGTCGGCACCGGCCCCGTCGGCACCGGCCCCGTCGGCGGCCCACGCCTCGACGATCGTCGCCATGCCCTTGACCCGGTGCAGGCGTCCGACGCTGACCAGCAGCGGCAGGCCGCGGCGCTCGGGCGGCAGGGTCTCGAGCAGGGCGCGCAGCTCGGCGAGCGGCGGGGTCGCGGGCAGGCCCGCGGCGTGCTCGGCGGCCTCGGCGACCGAGCGGTCGACCACGTCGAGGTCTATGCCCTCGGGCACGATCGTGTGGCGCTCGGGGTGCGAGGTGACGTCGATGCCGACCAGCTCGCGCATGTCGCGTTCGAGCTCGGGCCGGGGGAACAGCACGGTGTGCGACGCGTTCGAGGCGAGCTGCTGCACGAGCCGCGTGCGGAACCAGAAGTGCTCGACCTCGTCGACGTCGCCGAACGTCTCGCGGGTCAGCGCACCCGACAGGTCGAGCGACTGGATGACGGCGTGCGGGTCGGGGGCGACCGTGAACACGACGGGGATGTCGAGCTCGCGGGCGACGTCGGCCGCCGCGAGGCTGCCCACGTCGGCCATCCGCAGGTGCAGCAGGTCGACGCCGCCCGCGGCGCGCAGCACCCGCCGGATGCCGCGCCGGGCCGCGACGCGCAGCGGCCACGCGGTCGCCGACGAGACGGGGTCGCTGAGCAGCGGCACGCGCCCGTAGACGTGTCCGGAGGCGCGGGTCGCCAGGTCGTGGACGCTCGCGACCGCCGCGTCCGCCGACCCGCGCGACAGGGTGACGACGCGGGCGACGCGGGGGTCGTCGAGGACGTGCGCCGCGCCTCCTGCAGGGAGCACGCCGCCCGCGGCGAGCGCGTCGCCGAGCCGGACGAGGAGTGTCGCGATGCCTCCGTTGTCGCCGCTGCCGGCGTGGGTGAGGCCGGCGTCGATGTCGGCGTGCAGGAAGAGCTGAGCGATCGTGAGGCCGTCGCGCCCGGCCGGGTGGTCGCCGTCGGGTCCGTCGTCGAGTCCGCGGTCGCGCACGCGGTCACCGTCGGGCACCTCGTCGGGGGCCGAGAGGTCGATCGCCGAGAGGCGCGCGACGTCGCCGAGGTAGCCGTCATGGCGGGCGAGCTCGTGCACGACGGCGGCGACGGCCTGGTCGCCGCGACGCTGGCCGAGGGCCGAGACGGCGGCGACGCGGACGTGCTCGTCCTCGCCCCGGTCGCGGGCGATCGTGAGCAGCGGGCGCGAGGCGATCCGGGCCCGCACGAGGCCCAGCGTCTCGACCAGGCGGTACCGGGCGTCGGGCTCGTGCACGCCGATCAGGGCACCCTCGAGGGCGACCCCGACCACGGCGGGGGCGGCCGACGACCACTGCTCGAGCGTGCGCTGGGCGACCATGCCGGTGAAGCCTCCGGCGACGACGAGCCCGATCAGCCGACCGACGGTGTCGTAGCGGGGCAGCCGCTGGCTGAGCGCCGAGGCGGCGTGCTCACGGAGGAAAGTGCGGTCGCTCGACAGCAGGTCGCTCAGCACGACGTCGGCCTGCTCGTCGAAGACCTGCGCGAGGGCGTTCGTCGCCGCGATGGCGACGAGCTGGTCGTCGCTGCCGAGGGCACCGCGCAGCACGCGGATCGTCCGGGCCCCGCCGGTGCGCGCGGCGTCGAGCGCGAGGTCGTCGGCGAGGCGCATCGAGTCGACCAGGCGGTCGGCCTCGTGGATCGCGTCGAGCGAGGTCTGGATGCCCATGGCGGTGCCTCTCGGGTGTGGCGGGGTGGCGGTGCGGTGCCCGGCGCGCGGCGCACCGGGGCGACCCGGGAGCCCCGGGCCTGGTGGAGCCTATCGCCGCCCGGTGACCGGCCGGTGCGGGGCCGGTGCGGGGCCGGTGTGCTCGGTGCCGCGGGGGTCCGGTACCGTCGTGGGCGGCATCGATCCCGCTGCCGAGTCCCGCAGCGAGAGGTCCCACCCGTGCGAATCGTCACCATCGGAGACGTCGGCGTGCTCGACGGCATGGTCCACATCGGCGACGAGGCGATGTTCCACGAGGCGACCGTGCAGCTGCGCGCCCGCGGTGCCACGATCACCGGCGTCTCGTCGAACCCGGCCGAGACCGCCGAGCGGTACGGCGTCGACGCCGTCCCCGCGATCGGCTTCCACCCCGCGACCACCGGCGGCCGGCTCGGCCAGCGCGAGCGTCGCGCCCGCGTGCTGTCGGCGATCGACGGAGGCGCGGGTCACCTCCCGCAGGACGACCCGGCCTGGCAGGTCGTCGAGGCCGTCCGCGAGGCCGACGGCGTGCTCGTCGCCGGCGGCGGCAACATGGCCTCGCTCTGGCCGATGCACGTCTACGAGCGGAACACGCTCGGGCTCGTCGCCCGACGGTTCGACAAGCCGCTCGTCGTCAGCGGACAGACCATCGGACCGGTGCTCGAGGGCGAGGACCGCGAGCTCGTCACCGAGCTGCTCGACGCCGCCTCGCTCGTCGGGCTGCGCGAGGGCGCGTCGCTCGAGCTGGTGCGGACGCTCGGCGTCGACCCCGCGAAGACCGTGGGGACGGTGGACGACGCGAGCTTCCTCGGGTTCGACGCCGCGCCTCCTGCCGGGGGTGTCGCCGACGCCTCGGGTGTCGCCGGCGCCGTGGGTGCGGCCGGCGCGCAGGCGCCGTACCTCGCCGTCAGCCTGTCCGCGCACGTGGGCGACGCCGACCGCGCGGCGTTCGCCACCGCCGTCGCCCGACTGCTCGATCGGGTGGCGGACGAGGCGGGACTCGAGGTCGTCTTCCTCGCGCACTGGGCGTCGCTCGACCCGACGGAGGAGCGCGGCGACTCGCTGCTGCACCGGGCCGTCCTCGACCGGCTGACCGTGCCCGCGCGGGTCGAACCCACGACCGACTCCCCCGCGGCGGCCCGCTTCGCCCGCGGGGCGGCACTGCACCTGACCAGCCGCTACCACCCGGCCGTGTTCGCCGTCGCGGGCGGCGTGCCGACGGTCGGGCTCGCGGTCGACGACTACACGACGATCAAGCTGACCGGGGCGCTCGGCAACTTCGGGCAGACGAGCGTCGTCTCGGCCGCGCAGCTGCTCGCGGGCGAGGCCGACGCGGTCGCGCTGGCGGCGTGGTCCGGACGCGACGCCGTGCGCTCGGCGTGGGCCGAGCGTCTCGACGGGACCCGCACGGCGTCGGCCGCCTGGTGGGACCGGGTCGCCGGCGCGCTCCGCGGCTGACGCGCCCCGCCGCGCACCGTCGGGCACGACCCGCGATCCGCGACCCGTGCGCCGTCGGGCAGAACCCGCGATCCGCGACCCGCGCGCCGTCGGGCGCGACCCGCGTCGGGTGGCGACCCGCGCCTCCTGGGGGCTGCCCCGCGTCGCGCGCACGCCGCCGGGTGATGCGCACCGCGCCAGGAGGTGGTCACCGCGCCAGGACGTGGTCACCGCGCCAGGCTTTCTCGTGGCGCGGTGTCCACCTCCTGGCGTAGTGGCTGGCGGACTGGTCGCGCCACGCCCATCCCGCCATGAAGTGAACAGTCCGCCACGCGAAGACGTGGCGGACTGTTCACATCGTGGCGGCGTGCCCACCTCGGGGAGGCGCAGCCGGGGAAGCCCGACCGAGGAGGCGCGGCGCGGCCTGGTCGCGCCGGCCTGCCCGCGCGGCCTCAGCCCTGCAGCGTCGCGCTGGGGTACTCGCCGAAGCGCTTGACGTACGACGCCGTGAAGCGGCTCAGGTGCGTGAAGCCCCAGCGCTGCGCGACGGCGGCGACGGTGGCCTCGCCCGGAGCGAGCTCCTTCAGCTCGGCCTGCACGTGGTCGAGGCGGATCGTGCGGAGGTACTCGGTGGGCGTCACGCCGAGCTGACGGCTGAAGGCCTGCTGCAGTCCGCGCGGCGTGAGGTGCACGGCCTCGGCCAGCTGGGTCATGTTGACCGGCAGGTGCGAGTGCGTGTGCAGGTACTCGACGGCCTCGCGGAGGCGGGCGTTGCGCGGCACGAGCAGGGCGGGCGGCAGGTCGATCGACCGGTGCGAGAACGTGTCGAGCAACGCGAACGCCGACTCGCGCTTGAGCTCGGAGCGCAGCAGCTCGGTCGACTCGCCCCCGAGGATGGTCTTGGCCGCGTTGGTGATCGTGGCCTGCCAGCGACGCAGGTTCGCCAGGTCGGGCACGGCCGTGTGGTCGAACTGCAGCGGTCCGGCGAGGGCACCCTCGTGCTCGGCGGCCATGCGCTCGAGGTAGGCGGCGTCGAAGTGCACGAGGTTCTGGCGGTACTCGCGGACCTCGAACTCGAAGGCCTTGCCCGTCGGGAACATCAGCGGGCGGCCGATCTCGAACGCGGCCTCTTCGGCCCCGACGTCGACCCGACCCTCGCCCGCGGTGATCCAGGCGACGACGTACTCGCGCTCGGGCTGGATCGCCCCGCGGATGTCGCCGAGGAACATCGCCGACCGCAGCGTCATGTCCTCGTCGCCGGCCGTCGTGTAGCGGTAGGCGAACGTCTCTTGCCGGGTGTCGGTGCGGAACCCGGCGCCGTTGTAGGTGTCCTCGAACAGCGCGCGCGCCTGATCCATGTCGCGGCCGCCCATCTCGGAGCGCACCGGAGGCAGGGTCTGTTCGGGTTCCATCAGAGTGATCCTGCCATGCCGCGGGCGCTGAAAGAACGCCCTGATCGGGCGGAACCCCCGAAACGGGGGCGGACGTGCTCGGGGCTCACGCGCCGGTGGGACTCGACGCCGGGCCGAAGGCCTTCGTGAACGCCGCCTTGAGCACGGCCTTGAAGCCGGACGGCAGGCGCGTGCGGTGAAGCACGTCGGCCTCGACGACGAGCGCGAAGAAGGTCTCGCCCTCGACCAGACACCAGGCCCGCACCGTGTCGGTCGAGAACACGGCCTCGCCGTCGGGCTCGTCGGGGCTCTCGACGATGACGCGGTCCTCGTAGAGGGCCACCGCACCGTGCTCGCCGTTCATGGACGCCGAGCACTCGAAGATCAGATCGGGGTCGAGCGGGGGCGCGAAGTCGCCGAAGAAGAGGTCTGCCGCCGGCGTGCGGGCCGCGTCGCCGATCTCGCCGAAGTCGCTGGCGACGTTGAAGTCGCCGAACGCCGTGTCGGGGGCCGTCGAGGTGTCTCGACCGGGCACGCGGCGCGACATGTCGCTCTCTGCGTCCACTGGTTTCTCGACTCTCGTCCTGATCCGGTGCGTACCTTCTCACCGCCGTGCAGCTTCTGCACCTGTTCCATTAGAACGCCTGGCAAGGCAAGCCGCACCTCGACGAGACCCCAGTTCGGTTTGTGGCCATGACGATCTGGAGCGCAGGAGGCGCAGGTCGCGACGGTCAGGACACGCGCGTGATGCGCTCCACGGCCTCGCGGGTCAGGGCTCGACTCGGCGGAGACGGGTCGAGGGCGCGGTGGATCGAGAGCCCCTCGATCAGGGCGTCGACCTGACGGGCGGTGTCCGGGTCGAAGTGGCGCTCGAGCTCGACCCGGCTGCGCCGCATCCACTCCCGGGTGATCTCGCGGAAGCGCGGCTCCCGTGCGGCCAGCGTGTAGAGCTCGTAGCTGAGCACCTGGTCGCGGACCGCGGCCGGGCCGGTCAGGTCGTCGTGGACCAACGCGACCACCGCCTCCTTGGCCTCGTCGCGGGTGGTCGCGGCGCCGAGCCGCCCCTCGAAGCGCACGATGATCGTCTCGGCGAAGCGCGAGAACGCCTCGTGCAGCAGCTCGTCCATGCCGTCGAAGTGGTAGGTCATCGAACCGAGGGGCACGTCGGCACGCGCCGCGATCTTGCGGTGCGAGGCGCCGGCGACGCCGACCTCGGCCACGACGTCGAGCGTCACGTCGATGAGGCGGTCACGGCGGTCGGGCTCGGTGCGGCGGGCGGTCCCCATGGCTAGATGCTCCTCACCACGCGGGCCGGGTTGCCGACCGCGACGACGTTCGCGGGGACGTCCTTCGTCACCACCGCCCCGGCGCCGATCACGCTGTTGTCGCCGATCGTCACCCCGGGCAGCACGATCGCACCGCCGCCGAGCCAGACGTTGTCGCCGATGGTGATCGGCTTCGCGGCCTCGAGCTTGTCGCGACGGGGCTGCGGCTCGACCGGGTGCGTCGGGGTCAGCAACTGCACGTTCGGGCCGATCTGGCAGTCGGCCCCGATCGTGATCGGGGCCACGTCGAGCGCGGTCAGGCCGTAGTTGACGAAGGTGCCGGCCCCGATCGTGATGAACGTGCCGTAGTCGACGTACACCGGAGGCCGCACGTGCGCCGTCTCGTGCAGGCTGCCGAACAGCTCGCGGGCGACGGCCTGCGCGGCGTCGACGTCGTCGGCGAAGGCCGCGGCGAACCGTGCCTGCAGCGTGACGGCGCGCTGCTGCTGCTGCGCGATCTCGGGGTCGTCCGAGACGTAGAGGTCGCCCGCGAGCATGCGCTCGTGGTTCGTCCGCGGATCGCCGGCGAAGTGGTCGATGGTCGTCATGACCGCCACCCTAGACGACGAGCGTACGAACGTACACACTGGACGCATGACGAACCGACCGCCGTTCAGCCCCGAGCTCGCCCGACGCCGGGCGGCGGTGTTCGTGTTCATGGCGGTCGTCGGCGTCTCGCTCGCCTCGTGGGTCGTGCGGACCCCGGCCATCCGCGACCTGCTGCAGGCGTCGACGGGCGAGATGGGCCTCGTCATCTTCGGCCTGTCGGTCGGGTCGATGGGCGGCATCCTGTCCTCCGCTCCGATCGTGCGACGCCACGGAGCCCACCGCGCCGTCGCGATCGGCGGCAGCTCGCTGGTCGCCGGCGTGGCCCTCGTCGGCCTGGCCGCGTCGCTCTCGATCACCCCCGGCGTCTTCGTCGGCCTCGCCCTGGTCGGCGCGGGAGTCGGCCTCGCCGAGATCGCCGTCAACATCGAGGGCGCCGCGATCGAGACCGCCTCGGGCCGGTCGGTGCTGCCCGTGCTCCACGGCTGCTTCAGCCTCGGCACGGTCGCGGGGGCCGGCCTCGGCATCCTGCTCACGGCGACGCACGTGCCCGTCCAGTGGCACCTGCTCGGAGTCGCGCTCGCGGGTGGCGCCGCACTGGTCTGGGCGGTGCCGATCGTGCCGCGGACGACCGGACGCTCCGACGAGCGGGCCGAGCGCGCCTCCGGGGTCCGGGCCCGACTCGCCGGGTCGCTGGCGGTCTGGCGCGACCGCCGGCTCGTGCTGATCGGGCTGATCGTGCTGGCGCTCGCCCTGGCCGAGGGGTCGGCCAACGACTGGCTGCCGTTGCTCTTCGTCGACGGCCACGGAGTCTCGGCGACCGCCGGCACGGTCGTCTTCACGGCGTTCGCGGCGGCGATGACGGTCGGGCGGTTCCTCGGCGAGCCACTGCTCGCCCGCTTCGGCCACGCGACCGTGCTGCGCGCCAGCGCGCTCGTCTCGGCGGTCGGCATCGCCCTCGTCGTCTTCGCGGACTCGGTCGTCGTCGCGGGCGTCGCCGTCGTGCTCTGGGGTCTCGGCGCCGCCCTGGGCTTCCCGGTGACCGTCTCGGCCGCGGCCGACAGCGACGACCCCACGACGGCGGTCGGAGCCGTCGCGACGATGGCCTACGTGGCGTTCCTGGTCGGGCCGCCGCTGCTCGGTTTCGTCGGCGAACACGTGGGCCTGCGCAGCGCGATGATCGTCGTGCTGGTCGTGGTCGCGGGCGCCTCGCTGATCACCTCGGCGGCGCGTCCCCGCGAGCGGACCGCCGCCGCCCGGCCTTAGTGTACGTTCGTACACCATGACGTCACCGACGACCTCTCCCGCCGCCCCGGCCCGCACCGTGCCGACGCGCGAGGACCGCCGAGCCCGACTCGGCGTCGCCCTGCTCTTCTTCACCAACGGCGCGCTGTTCGCGAACATCCTGCCGCGCTACCCCGCCATCAAGGACGGCCTCGACCTGTCGAACGCCGACTTCGGCCTGGCCGTCGCGGCGTTCCCGGTCGGCGCGCTCGTCGCGGGGCTCGGGGCCGGGTGGCTGATCCGTCGCTTCCGGTCGTCACGGGTGGCCGTGATCGGCACGGTGATCACCGGGGTCGCCGTGCTGCTGGCCGGCATCGCCCCGGTCGGCGGGCTGCTGGCGGCGGGCTTCCTGCTCGCCGGCGCCCTGGACGCCATCGTCGACGTCTCGCAGAACTCGCACGGACTGCGCGTGCAGTACCGCTACCGCCGGTCGATCCTCAACTCGTTCCACGCCGTGTGGAGCGTCGGGGCCGTCCTCGGCGGCCTGATGGGCGGCGCGGCGGCCGGGCTCGACATCCCGATCGCCTGGCACCTCGGGGTGTCGGCCCTGGTCTTCGCCGTCGTGGCGCTCGTCGCGTACCCGCTGCTCTTGGCCGGGCCCGAACCGGCCGAGGGCTCGCGCGAGACGGCCGACGCGGTGGTCGAGTCCGGCGCCGACGTGGCGGCGGGCGCGGGGCCCGGCGTCGCGCCCGTGGCGGGCGGCCCCGACGTCGGAGCGCAGGAGGCGCGGGCCGGCTCGACGACCGGGGCGGGCTCCGTCGACGACTCGACCCGCGCCTCCTCGGCTCGTGACGGTCGCCGGGTCTCGCCCGGGTTCGTCGCGAAGTGGGGCGTGCTGCTGGCCCTGGTCGTGATCGCGTCGTCCGGCGCGGTCGTCGAGGACGCGGGCAGCACGTGGGCCGCGCTCTACCTGGGGTCGCTCGGGGCCGGCGTGACGGTCGCCGCCCTCGGGTTCGTGTCGCTGCAGGGGGCCCAGTTCGTCGGACGCCTGCTCGGCGACGGCATGGTCGACCGCTTCGGCCAGAAGGCCGTCGCCCGGGCCGGAGGCGTGTTCGTCGCGGTGGGCATGGGCGTCGCGCTGGCGTTCCCCTCGGTGGTCGGCACGATCGTCGGCTTCGCGGCGGCGGGGTTCGGCGTCGCGACCCTGATCCCGGCGGCGATGCACGCGGCGGACAACCTGCCCGGGTTCCGGGCCGGCACGGGGCTGACGCTGGTCAGCTGGCTGCTGCGGCTGGGATTCCTGGCGTCGCCGCCCGTCGTCGGGTTCGTCGCGGACTCGGTCGGACTGCGGTACGGACTGCTGCTCGTGCCCGTGGTCGGGGTGGCCGTCGTGCTGCTCGGCGGGGTGCTCGAGGGGCGCCGGGCCCGGGGGGCGGCACCGCGCGGCAGCTGATCCGGTACGGGCCGGATCGGCGGGTCGGCGGGTCGGCGGGCCGGCGGGTCGGCGGGTCGGCGGCGGTGGCGGCGGCGCGGCCGGTCAGGACAGGCCGAGCAGGCGCAGGCCCGCGGCGGCGGCGGCTCCGACGATCACCACGACGAGGAACGGCGCACGCAAGAGCAGGGCCACCGCGGCCGCGACCAGCGCCCCGAGCCGGGCGTCGAGCACGAGCTGCTGCCCGGTGGCGACGGCGTTCGCCATGGTCAGCGACGCCAGCAGCCCGATCGTGAGCGTGCCCGCGACCCGCGCCACGCGAGGATTCGTGAGCCAGCGGCGGGGCACGAGGTACCCGAGCAATTTGGTGGCGTAGGCGACCACGCAGGCGACGGCGATCCAGACCCAGGTGCTCACGCCGCGCCTCCTCGGCTCGTGGGGTCGGCGCCCGGGGCCGCGGCCGGCGCCGCGCCGGGACGCTCGCGCGCACCCCGCCAGCCGAGGGCCGCGGCGACGACGGCCGCCACCAGGATCGGCCCCCCCGGAGGCACGAACGGCACCGCGACGACGGTCACCACCGCGCACGCGACGGCGACCGCGGCCGCGTCGCGGGAACGGAGGCGCGGCCACAGCAACGCGAGGAACGCCGCGACGGCCGCTCCGTCGAGTCCCCAGTCACGCGGGTCGCCCATGGCGTCCCCGGCGAGCGCGCCGACCAGGGTGAAGAGGTTCCAGAGCACGAAGACGCCGACCCCTGCGACCCAGAAGCCGCGGCGCTGCTCGACGGGATCGGTCTGACCGGTGCTCGTGGCGAGCGACTCGTCGATGGTGACGTGCGCGGCGACCAGCCGACGCCAGCCGCGCGGGTGCAGCAGGGCGTTGAGCTGCATGCCGTAGACCGCGTTGCGGATGCCGAGCAGGGCCGCGGCGGACGCGGCTGCCGAGCCCGCGCCTCCTCCGGCGACGACGCCGACGAAGGCGAACTGCGAACCGCCGGAGAACAACAGCAGGCTCAGGACACAGGTCTGCGCGGTGGTCAGACCCGAGGCCACGGCGAGCGCCCCGAACGAGACGCCGTAGAGGCCGGTCGCGACGGCGA
Organism: Frigoribacterium sp. Leaf415; assembly: GCF_001424645.1. Lineage (NCBI taxonomy): Bacteria > Bacillati > Actinomycetota > Actinomycetes > Micrococcales > Microbacteriaceae > Frigoribacterium > Frigoribacterium sp. Leaf415. Next base: position 2,996,482 of record NZ_LMQR01000001.1, on the reverse strand, counting down.
TCGACGCCCCCACGCGGATGCCTGGCGAGCGGCGCCACGGGGTCGGGGTGGCTGGCTCGGCTGGCTGCCGGCCCCCGGGGAGCGGTTCGGGCGCGGGGGTGGACGGCACGGCTCCAGCGTAGGGCGGTCGAACGGGGCCCCGGGGCGGGTCGCACCACCCATGCGTCGTCGAACCACGCACGGGGGTGGTTCGACGACGCATGGGTGGTGCGACCCGGCGGAAGCGGGCCCAGGAGACTCCGCCCGAAGCTGATCCGGCACGTACCGGATCAGCCTCCCCGCGTGCCCGCCCTGCGTGCCGAACCCGACCTGGCCCGCACGTCCCCGCGGACCTGACCCGCACGTCCCCGCGGACCTGCCCCGCGCCTCCCCGTGGACCGATTCCGCACCTCCCCCCGTACCGAACCCGACCTGACCCGCGCGTCCCCGCGTACCTGACCCGCACGTCCCCACGGACCTGACCCGCGCCTCCCCGCGGACCGACTCCGCACCTCCCCCGTACCGAACCCGACCTGACCCGCGCGTCCCCGCGTACCGAACCCGACCATCGGAGCTCGACACGCCGCTCACGTTCGTCCGAGGGCGCCGTTCGCCGGCGTCTTGTCGCGATTTGCACACTCGGCGGGCGGGGCGGGGCGGGGCAGGGCGGGCAGGGCGGGGCGGGGCGGGGCAGGGCGGGCAGGGCGGGGCGGGGCGGGCAGGGCAGGGCGGGCGGGCGCGGGCGGGGAGGGCCCAGAACTGGGGAGGGCGGTGGGGCCGGACGGCGTGCAGACTCGATCGAGCCCTGAGCCCGAGGAGGCCCGCCCGTGCTGTCCACCGTGTACGTCAGCCGATCGTCGTACCCCTTCACCGACGACGACCTGGCCAACCTGCTGATGACCAGCCGGTCGAACAACGCCCGGCTGGGCATCACCGGCATGCTGCTGCACCGCGAGGGGCGCTTCATCCAGGTGCTCGAGGGGCCCGACGAGGCCGTCCGCGAGCGCCTCGCGGTCATCGCCCGTGACCCCCGACACACGGCTGTCCACACCATCGTCGACGAGCGCGTCGAGGACCGGCTGTTCCCTGCCTGGACCATGGGCTACCGCGCCGTCACGGACGACCTCGCCTCGGTGATCCCGGGCTACGCCGACGTCTTCGACACCGACACCGGCACGAGCTCCGGCACGGGCACGGGCGCCGACGCGAACGCCGGCGGCCGCGACGGCTTCAGCAACCTGTCCCCGTCGTCGTCGCACAAGGTCCGCACCCTGCTGCGCTGGTTCCGCGACCAGCCGACCGACGTGACCGACGAGCTGTTCTCGCCCCGCGCCTCCTGACCCCGAAGGCGACCTCGACGGGGTTGTGACGCCCGCGCGACGTCGGAGATACTTTTCAGACGAAAGTATCTGCCGCCGTCTGGAGCACCCGTGTCGCACCCCACCCCGTCGCCCACCGTCGTCGCGCCGCCCGAGGCACCCGACGCGTTCGTCCACCTGAGCAGCGCCGGCGTCAGCCTGCTGCTCGACGTCACCGACGCGCGCCTGCCGGCGGTCCTGCACTGGGGCGCCGCCCTCGGTCGGCCGACGCTCGACGACGTGCGGTCCCTCGCCGCCGCCGCGGTGCCGCCGTACGTCAACAACCTGATGGACGACCCGGTGCGACTGGCGATCCTGCCCGAGCACCACGCGGGCTGGTCGGGCAAGCCCGGCGTCGGCGGCCATCGCTCGGACGGCGCCGACTGGTCGCCGCGGTTCACGGTCGACACGCTCGACGTGACGGGCGAGGCCGAGGCGACCCGCGCCTCCTCGGGTCCCGGGCTGGTCGACGCGGGAGCCGCCCTCGTCACGGTCGAGGCGCACGACGACGTGGCCGGGCTGGCGATCGTGCTCGAGATCGAGCTGACGGCGAGCGGACTCGTCCGCACCAGGGCCGAGCTGACGAACGTCGCCGGACGACGCGCGGGCGGCCGACGCGAGGGCCGGGGTGCCACCGGCGACGACCGGCCGGCGAGCACCGCGGCCGGTGCCGCGAGCACCGCGGCCGACGTCTACACGCTCACCGACCTGCACCTGGCCCTGCCGGTGCCGCCGCGGGCCCGCGAGATCCTCGACTTCGCGGGCCGCTGGGGCAAGGAGCGCACGCCGCAGCGCCGCGAGCTCGTCGTCGGCGTGCACGAGCGCGAGGGACGCAAGGGTCGCACCGGCCCCGACGCCGCCACCGTGCTGAGCGTCGGCGTGCCCGGGTTCGGCTTCGGCACGGGCTCGGGCGAGGTCTGGGGGCTGCACGTCGGGTTCAGCGGCAACCACCGGCACTACGCCGAACGCCTGTCGACCGGAGCGCAGGTGCTGGGCGGCGGCGAGCTGCTGCTGCCGGGCGAGCTGCGACTCGAGGTGGGCGAGTCGTACCGCAGCCCGTGGGTCTTCGGCTCGTACGGCGACGGCCTCGACGACCAGGCCCGACGGTTCCACCGGTGGCTGCGCTCCCGCGAGCAGCACCCGACCCGCCCGCGCCCGATGACGATCAACGTCTGGGAGGCCGTCTACTTCGACCACGACCTCGCCCGCCTCCGCGACCTGGCCGACCGGGCCGCCGCACTCGGCGTCGAGCGGTACGTGCTCGACGACGGGTGGTTCCGGGGGCGACGGGACGACCACGCCGGCCTCGGCGACTGGGTGGTCGACGCCGACGTCTGGCCCGACGGCCTGTCACCGCTGATCGACCACGTCACGGGCCTCGGCATGGAGTTCGGCCTCTGGTTCGAGCCCGAGATGGTCAACGAGGACAGCGACCTCGCCCGGGAGCACCCCGAGTGGCTCCTGCAGACCGGTGACCGCCTCCCCCCGCGGTCGCGCGACCAGCAGGTGCTGAACCTCGGCGTCCCCGGGGCGTACGAGCACGTGCTCGGCCAGATGACGGCGGTCCTCACCGAGTACGACATCGCCTACCTGAAGTGGGACCACAACCGCGACCTCGTCGACGCCGGCACCTGGCCGACCGGTGCCGCGGGCGTCCACGAGCAGACCCTCGCGGCGTACCGGCTGATGGACGAGCTCAAGGCGAGGTTCCCCGGGCTCGAGATCGAGTCGTGCTCGTCCGGCGGCGCCCGCGTCGACCTGGGCGTGCTCGAGCGCACCGACCGCGTCTGGGTCAGCGATTGCATCGACCCGCTCGACCGGCAGCAGATGAACCGCTGGACGATGCAGCTGCTGCCCCCCGAGCTGCTCGGCTCACACATCGCCTCGGGCGTCAGCCACTCGACCGGCCGCTGGCACGAGCTGTCGTTCCGGGCCGGCACCGCCCTGTTCGGCCACCTCGGCATCGAGTGGGACCTCGCCCGGGCGACCGACGCCGAGAACCGCGACCTCGCCGCGTGGATCGCCCTCTACAAAGAGCACCGCCACCTGATGCACACGGGCGACGTCGTGCGGGTCGACGGGGCCGACCCGTCGCTGCTGGTCTACGGCTCGGTCGCCACCGACGCGAGCGAGGCCCTGTTCTTCCTCGCCTCCGTCGGGCGATCCGACGTCGCACCGCTCGGCCGCGTGCTGCTGCCCGGACTCGACCCCGAGCGGCGGTACCGGGTGGCCCCCGTGACCGTCGGGGCGCCGGACCACGGCCTGACGCCGCCGCCGTGGTGGGGTGCGGCGGACGAGGGCGGCGCCTACCCGGGGGTCGTGCTCGACGGGCGCGCCCTGGCGGTCGCCGGGTTGCAGGCGCCGTCGTCGTTCCCCGAGCGCGTCGTGCTGCTGCGGGTCACCGCCGAGGGCTGAGGGCGGGCGGCTCTCGGTGCCGGCGAGCCCCGTTCCGTGCGATGAACCACGAAGATGCGTGGTTCATCGCACGGAACGGGGTTCTCGACGGGTCGGAGGCGCGGGTCGCGCAGGAGGCGCGGGTCGCGCAGGAGGCGCGGGTCGGGCAGGAGGCGCGGGTCGCGTCTCGAGGAGTGCGCGCGGCGTCAGCGTCCGAGCGCGTGCATCTGGATCGCGACGGCGGCGGCGCCTCGGGCCCACTCGTCGAACCGGAACTCCTGAACGATGAGTCTCGGCGGGGGAACTGCCCGGTGGGTGCCGCACTCGATCGCGGAAGCGACCGCGGCTCCGCCGACGGTCGCGAGCCGCACGCCCTCGCCCGACAGCAGGACCACCTCGGGGTCGAGCACGTTCAGTACGCCCGCGATCAGCTGCCCCAGGACGTCGGCGGCGGTGTCGACGACGACCCGCGCCTCCTCGTGTCCGTCGGCGGCGAGGGCGAGCAGGTCGTCGTAGGCGACCGGGCGGCCGAGGGCCCGGGCGGCGGCGGCCTCGACCGCGGCGACCGTGAGGAACGCTCCGGCGCAGTCGTGGTGACCGAGGTCGCAGGTCGGGGCCGACGCGTCGGCGGCGGCTGCGGCGGGGGTGCGCACCGGCACAGGCGCCGGGGTGGGCACCGGCACGGCTACGGGCGCGGGCGCTGACGCCGGCACCGGCACCGGCACCGGCACCGGCACCACGATCCGCTGGTGCCCGATGCTGCCCGCCGACGAGTGCGCCCCGCCGAGCACCTCGCCCGCGGCGACGAGGCCGAGCCCCACGCCCGCGCCGATCGTCACGAGGGCGAACGACCGCAGCCCGCGCCCCTCGCCGAACCAGTGCTCGGCCTGGGTCAGCGCGCGGACGTCGTTCTCGACCCAGGTCGGCAGGCCGGTCGAGGCGGTCAGCAGGTCGGCGAGGGGAACGTCGTCCCAGCCGAGGAACGGTGCGTGCCGCACGCGCGCACGGTCGACGACCTGTCCACCGACCGTGACGCCGACCGCTCGGATGCGGTCGTCCCGGGCCCGGGCCGCGGTCACGACCGCCCCGACCTGGCCCACGACCGCGACGGGCGACGGGTCGGGCAGGGGTTCGTCGTGCTCGACCAGCACCCCGCCCCGCTGGTCCGTCACGACGACGAAGAGGCGGTCACGGGTCAGCTTGACGCCGACGAAGTGGTGCGCGTCCGGGTCGAGGTCGAGCGGGACCGAGGGCCGACCCGAGCCGGACGGCGCGAGGGAGGGTCGCTCGACCAGCAGCCCGCTCTCGAGCAGGGGCTTGGTGATGCGCGTGAGGCTCGGGCCCGACAGGCCGAGCCGGGTGGCGAGCTCGGTCCGCGGGCGGGCCCCGTGCACGAGGATGTCGAGCACCACGGCCTGGGCGCTCCCGGCCAGCGGCGACCAGCCGCCGCCGGCGTGCCCGAGGGCCCCGTGCCCGAGATCGTGGGAGTCCGTCACGCGACGATCCTATGCAGCCGACCCGCGCCTCCTGGTCGTGACCCCGGGGGCCGATCGGGCCGAGTCGGGGCCGGGTCGGGCGCCGGGTCGGGCCGATTCAGGGCCGAGTCGGTGCCGCGTCGGGGCCGCGTCGTGCGGGGTCGAGCCCGTCCCGGACGCGGCTGCGTACCCCGGCACCCGAATTGGGGGACAACCGACCGCCCTCTCGTGGCCGAACATGAGTCGTGGTGACCCTCATGGACGACACGCGCGAACTGCCCCTCTGCACGTTGTGCGCCGCGCCGACCCGTCGCGAGCCCAACCCGTTCTACGGCACGGCCCTCTCGGTGCACCGCCACGTGCTCGTCTGCACCTCGTGCGCGACCGTCGGTTTCGCCCCGGTCGTCGACGACGTCCCCGAGGAGGCGCGGCGCCGGTCCCACCCCGTCGGCCTCCGTGCCCGTGTGGCCGGCTGGTACCGCGCGCTGCCCTGACCGCGCGCCGCGCCTCCCGCGCTCCCGCCTCCTGCGCCTCCCGTGCCGAAAAACCACTGACGGGACAGAACACCCCGGAACGCCGCGGTGTTCTGTCCCGTCAGGGGTGTTCGGCTGCGTGCTGCCCAGCGGTCGGTCAGCCCTGTGGTCGGTCAGCCCTGTGGTCGGCCGCCGCGGGATGCCGCCGCGTGCTCGGCGTCGGCCTGGAACCGCTCGGCCGCCTCGGAGTCGAGCTCCGTGCCCGCACCGCAGTAGGCGCAGGTGTAGACGTGCTTCGTCGAGTACGGGATCACCGGGATGAAGAACAGCGTGAACCACCGACGGTGCTTGACCAGGCGCTGCGCGGCCTCGTTGCCGCAGACCCGGCAGACGAAGAAGAGGACGCCCAGCAGGGCGCTCGTGCCCTTGGTGCCGAAGATGATCATGCGCTCACCCTAGGCGGGACCGGGGCAGCCGGCGGGAGCGGGCCCCGGGGCCTGATGACCCCGGGACCCTGTTCCCAGCCCTTGCGCACCAGGTCGACCGCGAACCGGGCGACGGTCACGACGAGAGTCGCGATCTGCCACCACGGCACGGTCTTCCTGGGCGGGCGGCGGTCGTCCTCGGACATCCGCTCCCTCCTCTCGGTGTTCGCGCCGGCGAACACCGCGAGAGAGCCAGGGACCCACCCCGTGGGAACGACGTTTGCACGTCGATCGTCATGGGATTACACTTCCGATCAGATGAAGCGGGATCTCTGTTGGGTCCCTGGTTCTCTTCACGGAGAGCACATCGAAGCCCGAGATCGGTTCCACGGTCTCGGGCTTCGCCATGCCCGGGGGTCGTGTCAGGCCGCCCGCCGGTGGTCGCACCATGAACTGAACATCGCACCGCCGAAACAGGCGGTGCGACGTTCAGCAGGCGGTGCGACACGTGCCCGCGCAGCTCACCGGCGGCACGACTCGTGCCCGCCCCACCTCACCCGGCGCGGAACCGCCGCAGGCGCAGGCTGTTCGTCACGACGAACACCGACGACGCCGCCATCGCCGCACCGGCCAGCACGGGGTTGAGCAGTCCGAGCATCGCGACCGGGATCGCCGCGACGTTGTAGGCGAAGGCCCAGAACAGGTTGCCCTTGATCGTGCCGAGGGTCGCCCGTGCCAGGCGGATGGCGTCGGCCACCCCGGCGAGCTCGCCGCTGACGACGGTCAGGTCTCCCGCCGCGATCGCCGCGTCCGTGCCGGTCCCGAGGGCGATGCCGAGGTCGGCCGTGGCGAGGGCCGCCGCGTCGTTGACGCCGTCGCCGACCATGGCGACGACGCGACCCTCCGCCTGCAACCGGGCCACCGCCTCCACCTTCTGCTGCGGGGTCGCCTGCGCGATCACGTCCGCCGCGGCGATGCCGACCTGCGCCGCGACGTGCCGGGCCGCGCCCGCGTTGTCGCCGGTCAGCAGCACGGGCGTCAGACCCAGGCCGCGGAAGCGCTCGACGGCCTCACGCGCACTGGGCTTCACGGTGTCGGCGACGGTGACGACTCCCCGCACCCGACCGTCCCAGGCGACGGCGACGGGGGTCGCACCGGTCGCCTCGGCCGCGACGAACGCGGTCTCGAGTTCGGGAGGCGCGGTGACCGACCACTCGTCGGCCAACCACCCGGGGCGGCCGACGAGCACGAGCATGCCGTCGACGAGGGCCTGCACGCCGGCCCCGGCGTGGGCGGCGAACCCGTCGGCGGCCGGGACGACGACCCCGCGTCGGGCGGCCTCGGCCTCGATCACCCGGGCGACCGGATGCTCCGAGCCGGACTCGACGGCGGCGGCCCGGGCCAGGACGTCGTCGACCTCGACGGCACCGGCATCGGCATCGGCATCGGCATCGCCCACGACCACCTCGCGCACGCTCATCCGCCCCGTCGTCACCGTCCCGGTCTTGTCGAGGACGATCGTGTCGACCGTGCGGGTGCGCTCGAGCACCTGCGGCCCGCGGATCACGATGCCGAGCTGCGAGCCGCGGCCCGTGCCGACGAGCAGTGCGGTCGGCGTCGCGAGCCCCAGCGCGCACGGGCAGGCGATGATCAGGGTGGCGACGGCGGCGGTGAACGCGGTCTGCAGCGACCCGGTGAAGAAGCCGCCGGAACCGCCGGCCACGGAACCGGCCCCGGCCCCGGCCCCGGCCCCCTCGACCAACCCGCCGAACGCGAGCCAGCCGACGAAGGTCAGCACGGCCAGCCCGATCACGACCGGCACGAACACGGCCGACACCCGGTCCGCCAGCCGCTGCACCTCGGCCTTGCCGCTCTGCGCCTCCTCGACGAGACGTCCGAGGCGGGCGAGCTCGGTGTCGGCCCCGACGCGGGTGATCTCGACGAGCAGGCGCCCGCCGACGTTGAGCGTCGCACCGACCACGCGGTCTCCCGGGCCCACCTCGACCGGCACCGACTCGCCGGTGAGCATGCTCAGGTCGACCGCCGAGGTGCCCTCGCGCACGAGGGCGTCGCTGGCGATGGCCTCGCCCGGACGGACGACCACGAGGTCGCCGGGTACCAGACCCGCGGTGGCGACCCGCGCCTCCTGACCGTCGCGCAGCACGGTGGCCTCCTTCGCGCCGAGCTCGAGCAGGGCGCGCAGGGCCTCGCCCGAGCGGCGCTTGGCGCGGGCCTCGAGCCAGCGTCCGAGCAGGATGAACACCGTCACGGCCGCGGCGACCTCGAGGTAGAGCTCGGTCGGGCCGCCGTGGGTCGCGACCAGGCTGAACGACATGTGCGTGCCGGGTCGCCCCGCGTCGCCGAAGAAGAGCGCCCAGAGCGACCAGGCGAAGGCGGCGATCACGCCGACGCTGACGAGGGTGTCCATGGTCGCGGCACCGTGGCGGGCGTTCACCGCGGCGGCGCGGTGGAAGGGCCAGGCACCCCAGACGGCGACCGGTGCCGCGAGGGTCAGCGCGAGCCACTGCCAGTTCGTGAACTGCAGGGCCGGCACCATCGAGAGCACGACGACGGGCAGGGCGAGGGCGGCGCTGACGAGGGTGCGGTGGCGCAGGGCGTCGACCTCGGCGACCCGGGCGTCCGCGGCGGCGTCGGCCGAGCCGTCGGCCGCGCCGGCCGAGGACGCAGGAGGCGCGGGCACGGTGGCCCCGTACCCCGCGGCGGCCACCGTGGCGATGAGCGCGTCGACGTCGGGCACGACGGGGTCGCCGTCGCGTGCGTCGCCGACCGCGCCGGCCGCGACCCGCACGTGCGCCTTCTCGGTCGCGTAGTTGACCGACGCCTCGACGCCGGGGAGCTTGTTGAGCTTGCGCTCGATGCGGTTCGCACAGGAGGCGCAGGTCATGCCGGTGATGTCCAACTGCACAGCGTCGAGTTGCACGGCGTCCGGCTGCACGGCGGCAGGCGGGACGGTGCCCCGCGGGACGCTCCCGCCCGGCCGGCCCGCGCCTCCTGCGGTGGTCATCGTGCGGAGAGCTGGTAGCCGGCCTCTTCGACGGCGGCCCGCAGCTGGTCGTGCTCGACGGTGGCGTCGGCCTGGACCGAGACGGTCGACGCGCCTCCCGGGTTGAGGTCGACCTCGACCGAGTCGACGCCGTCGACCTCGGAGAGCTCTTCGGTGACGCTCGCGACGCAGTGCTCGCAGGTCATGCCGTCGACCTGCAGGGTGGTGATGGTGGTGTCGGTCATGCTCGGTCCTCTCGATCGGCCCTCAGGTTATACCCCCTAGGGGTATCGATGCCAGGGGTGCCCGCTCTTGTCCCCCACCTCCGAGATGCCTCCGCGTCGAGGCGGCGCCCGGGGTGGCGGACTACGAACGGAGACGGACCCGCCAGGACGGCGGGAGAGAGAAGGCACCCGACCATGACCGAGATCACCGCACACCACGGCCTCTTCAAGGACACGAACCTCCACGTCGACGACACCGGCGGCACGGGCCGCACCGTCGTCCTGATCCACGGCTGGCCCCTGTCGGGCGAGTCCTGGAGCAAGCAGGTCCCCGCGTTCGCCGACGCCGGCTACCGCGTCGTCACCTACGACCGCCGCGGCTTCGGACGCAGCGACAAGCCCAAGACGGGCTACGACTACGACCACCTGACCGAGGACCTGCACACCGTCCTCACCGAGCTCGACCTGAACGACGTCACGCTCGTCGGCTTCTCGATGGGTGGCGGCGAGGTCGCCCGCTACTTCAGCAAGTACGGCACCGAGCGCCTGCACAGCGTCGTCTTCGCCTCGGCCGTGCCGCCGTACCTGATGAAGACCGACGACAACCCCGACGGCCCCCTCACGAAGGAGGCCGCCGCCGACATGACGGCCGGCCTGACCAAGGACGAGGACTCGTTCTACGAGGACTTCACGACCGGCTTCTTCTCGGTCGACGGCGTGCTCAAGGTCTCCGAGGCCGACCGCCAGGACGCCCTCCGTCTCGCCAAGCAGGCTGACAAGACGGCTGCGCTCGAGGCCATGGCCTCGTTCGCGAACACGGACTTCCGTGACGACCTGACCAAGGTCACCGTGCCGACGCTGGTCATCCACGGCGACGGCGACGCGACCGTGCCCTACGAGGGATCGGGTGCGCGCACGCACGCGGCCATCGCCAGGTCCGAGCTGCACGTGATCGCCGGTGCACCGCACGGTGCGAACGTCAGTGACGCCGACGAGTTCAACCGCGTCGTGCTCGAGTTCCTGAAGAAGTAGGGCGGAACCCGACGCGACCGCAGGAGGCGCGGTGCCGGTCCTCGAGACCGGTGCCGCGCCTCCCGCACGTCCGGCTCGACCCGTCGCGCACCCTCGCCCCTCGTTCGGGGGTGAAGGTCACGGGCGGGTAACGAAGTGACCGAGATCCAAACCTTCTCGCCCCCGGTGGCGAACCCTGTACATCCCCACCGGGACCAACAGACAAGGAGCTTCACCATGAACGCCTTCACTCGCAAGCGCATCACGAAAGCCGCCTTCGGCA